>NZ_VRVA01000122.1:0-14212 GCF_008039945.1 Methylobacterium sp. WL64 | reverse complement strand
GGGGGGGGACGTCCGGTACAACCCTATTTAATCGAAGCACCGCTTTGAGCGGTCGTCGTACAGAGCACAAAATTCCGCTCTAGCACCCCTGAAATTTGGATTTGGGTGAGGTCGCTTACTAAACGCTGGGTGTGTGCGTCGCAACGCATGCAACGCTCCTAATGGTTCCTATGAAGACGCCTTTAGAGCTTCCAAGTGCAACCAAAGGTATGAATCGCGTGCTGCCTCGCAGCATCGTCGAATGAAGCGAATAGGAAACGACCTCATAGCTCAGGTAGCAAATTAGTAGACGGCACTCAACTGTTTTCTCGTGATAAGCGAAAGCAGGTCAACGCCTTTCCAGCTAACGAACCAGTTGGCGGATTCGCACTCCTGAATGGCCTGCAACGCCTCTGCATTGTTGGCTTTCTTTATCTTTAATACGACTACTATATCTTTATACAATTTTATTCTATCAGATTCCCGGATGTAGAGACAGGAAATAACATCTAAAAACAAATGCACATCCTGAGAAGACAACAAAAAATCTGGATTTTTGACCAAGCCGCTTCTAATTTTTTCGAATATCTCTTGACGGAGTGCTTCGCAATTGGTTCGATCCTTAATGATATATAAGCACGATACCGCCGAGAAGTAATCCATCTTACCATCATTAAACAGAATTTCTCTATACATTCGTTCGTTAAAGTTATAGTCGGCAGCTATGTCATGCATTGCGATCAGCACATTTAGGACTTCGACTGGTATTGTACCTTTTCTTTTCGTAATAGCCGCAACCCTAGCGTCACGAATCAACTGCATCGTCCAACGCACGACTCGGTCTTGAAAAAAAGGAAGCCGCGACTTGAACCGTTCCTCGAACGATCGTGCCCCTATAACAATGCTCTTACTAAGCGTAAGCGATGCCGCAACAGTAGGATTCATTGTGTAGAAGAAAAAAGAAATTTCTAGCAATAAAATAACCGCCTCGACAAACGATTCCTCGTCACAATTGTCGCCGGCGAGGCTGATAGCAACATCGTCGACGAGGTTTGTGATACGTCTGGAAACAGCCGATATGATGTAACTTGAGACATCCTCATAGCTAGAGTTACTTTCGGAGCATGCGGATTTAATTTCCCGAATAATGTGCTTGTACAATGAGTTGTAACGCCTGATTGGCTTAGGAAAATTATAACGTGTCCCACCTTTATGGTCAGATCCGATAAACAGCTCAAAGAACTCGCTTAGTTTACTACTGATATTATCGATAACTTTTGATTTTCTAGTATAGAATGGTCGGTCGACAACAATCGTCTTATGGTCATTCAGGTGTAATTTGTATTCACCCAGGCATGACGCAATTACTGATTTTATTAGTTCCAGCCTATCGGGCGAATTGCAAAAAACATAATAGTTGTCAACATATCTGCGTATCAAATAATCCCTTTTTAGTTGCATACCCTCTCTAACAAGGCAACCATCGATGTCCAAGTCAACTCTATTAAGAATTATCTCCGCAAAAATCCTGCTTACTTCTGGACCAACGCAAATACCATTCGTTTCATTGTAATTCATCTTCTGCATTAAAGAGTCAAAGTGAGAACCGAAATGGTTTGAATGGATGTTTTTCTTGGCAAGATTAATGTTTTTCAGCGCCCACGCAACTGAATGAGTATATATGCTACCAAAGCACTTTGAGACATCAAGCACAAGCATATGTGCAAAATTTTTCTCAATATTCACAAACTCAATTGAACCGAAGAACTTATGCAGTCGGTCGTACCCATTATAAGCGAAATAGCTGGCTGGATTTCTCACCAGCTTGTCTATCTCTGTAGTATCAACGGAATTACCTCTATATTTATTTTTCTCTGAAATCTTGGATGGGAAATAGAACGCACTCCCAATTCGATTGGGTGACCTTATACTAAACTGACCAATTGATGAATAGTAACAAATCAGATTCTCATGCTCTTGATAGAAATTACATACATCAATCTGTGCGGCGGGATGAAGAAGACTCAATTGTCTTACAGAAGTGCTGTCTTTAGCGATGTTATATCTAAACGGTATTGTATAGCTATGCTTTGAAAATAAGGTCGAAAGCATAATTTTCATATGCCCGCGAAAGGTATTTTTCTGAAGAACATTCAGGTAGAAATTATTGTTTGAAAAAATGATGGGGACCTCAAAAGGCGAGGTGTCGGTTAGCAGCACTCGATTATAATCGGCGGCATTGAGCCTCCCTCTGATACTAACAGTTTTAGACATCATTCCAGCATTTCTTCAGAGCGCCGATGGCTTTAGGATTAAAAGCAAAGTGCGTTTTATCGATGAAAGCACGCTCAAACGAATAACGTAAAAGGCGGGATTTTTGTTCTCGCGTCAAAGATACTTGCAGACGAGCGCAAATTTTACCCTTATTTGACAGTACCATCTTTTTATAGAAACTATCTAATTCTTTCAGCGCCCTTGAAGTATCTGAGTTGATAAGCCGGTAGTTGTGATAAATACCTACGTTTCTGGGGCGACTTCCACTAAAGTCAGCAATGGAATAGTTCGAGCTAAGCAATCTAATTCGACTTTCCAGATTATCGAAATTTGAGTCCTTCAGAAAATTAACTAACGAGATACACAACCGAGATTTCATTCTTATAATTTTTTTATTTGCGATATCGAGGTTTACTTCACGGCCGATCCGTTTGCTTTTGTTGTATCGAGCGAAGCCGACACGAAAAACATAACCCAGAAAATCGAACTCTTCTTCAACGGTTGCTGTATGTGCCGGGTCATATGCCTTGAAAGTAAAGCATTTTGTTTTTTGTAGATTTGATGTCAAGCCCGGCGGCAGCAATTTGTTTATGTGATCTATGAACTTTACGTGGTCTTCATCGCCTTGTGTAATGAAAACCATATCATCTACGAAACGGCAAAAGAAAAAAACACCTTCGATACGTGATGCCGCACGATCAAATGGTCTCATAACGTATTCGCTCAAAACAGAACTCAATGAAAGGCCACGAGGCAACCCCTCGATACCTCTCTTTTGCATCTCTTCAAAAAATGAAGTTAGAAGCCGCGTCGTTGTTGGGGGAAAAGCGGCGTCGTCGACAATTGAAGGAAGGAACAGATCCGTTCTGATGGAATCAAAGAATTTTTTAATATCGATTTTGTAAAGCTTGAATGCCACACCTTCGCGACATAGAGATTGAATACACTTCACAATGTGGCTTCGGTTGGACTGTCTAACGCGTGTAACTTGTCTTATATTGCGAGCTATTTTCCTCAAGACTATTTCATCAGATAACTCGCTGAGACAATATACTAACGAACCGCCAATCGTTCGCTGCTTGATTTTAACATCATCGTATCCCAAATCGACTCTTCGAATAGCTTGTTCGATTACGGCATTGCGATGCTCTTCGATTAACAACCGTCGATTATTGACATAATCATTATAAACTATTTCATGTCGTAAAGTCTTGGAATGGAAGGTTGGATCGTACATGACTAAATGAAGTTATTCATTGTATTGTGGTTCTGCGTTTTTTCCGGTGGACTTATTCGAAACAGAGCGGTGTGCTGCTCCGCCGGCGTCTGGCGTGTCTTTGTAGGATAGACGTTTGCTTCATGTGACGGCAGCGTGGGGGGGCTAAAGGGGGCGAGAAGGAGGGCATTCATCACTACCTACGGTTAGGCTCGGGTAGGCAGTTCATCACAGACCTTGGCCATTCAGCAAGAGGCATAGCTTGCTTTAGGTTGTAATGTGATCCGAGCCGAAAACCGCGCTTACCCGACGCTGAATGGCTGGACGGCTGGACGGCTAGACCGAGCTGGAAACGATCATACAGTTCGCCAGGAACGGGGATTCTCTAACCGTCATCCGGACCGACAGGCTTGCGTGCTCCATCAGAGACCTTGCCGCCCTGGTGTGCGGCTAGAGGCCAAAGATGCATCCCTGAGGCTGATTGAACAGCCAGTGGTTGTGTGATCGCTGTCGTGAAACGCCATGAGGAAAGTTAGGTGTCACTCATGGTGGGATTGTCCGCTTCGAACACTTCATATGTCGGCAGCGACGTAGGATCGCCCTTGCTCCCGTTCCCCGTTGAAGGATCGATCTCACCCGGGCGGAAAGGGTCCTCTATCAGTACGCCGGAGTCCTCTTACGGTTTAGGTGTGTAAGCCTGTGGCATGGCTACCATCCTCTCTGCGTTTTAAGACAAATCCTTCAAGGGCAGCGTCTACAAGACGACACTTCGTTCAGATTGAGCGTGTCCGAGGCTCATGGAACCTCCCAGCTACGGATCACGGTCACCTTGTTCCACGATCTACCCGCTGTAGGTGTCCACCGGGGGGAACAGACAGCGGTTCACATGATGCGTCGAACAGCGTTTTCCGCGGCAGTTCTGGTGTTGCTTATTGGCGCTTCACTGGCCAGGGCGGCGGGCAATCCGGTGTCTGTCCCAGCCAGGCATGATGGACACTGGACCATCGAGGCGACGACAGTTAGAGGGGCTTGCCCAGGCACTTTGAGCCTGACGATGGACGTCGTCAACGGCGAGGCAACCGTGTCCTCCAGCATCCTGTACTTGGTTAGTGGCGGGATCTCATAGGCTGGAGCTGTGCGAAGAACCATCTCGACGACGGCGGCGACGGCGCTTGTAACTGAAGGGGTTTTGCGGGGATAAGGTCGGCCGTGGCATGTGGCGGACGCAAGAGGGCAGCTTGCTGACCTTCAGCGGTAGTTGGACAGCACATCGGGCGTGAGGGTCTACGAACCAAGATCCGGCTGAGCCGTTCGCTTATTACGAAGGCTCACCGTCTCCATGAGCGGTCGCCTGAATGGCACCGTAGGATGGAGTGGGGATATGGCCGACGAAATCCCATTCACACTTGGCGGTCCCCATTTACGGCCAATTGCCATGCCTCGAGACACAGATGCGTCCGGAGCCATTTTTGGAGGCTGGACCGTCTCTCAGATGGATTTGGCAGGAGGGACTTTCGTAGCTCAGCGGGTGCAAGGGCGCTTCGTCACCGTCAGCATTGATGCCATGCGGTTTTTACGACCCATCGAGGTGGGCGACGAGGTAAGTGTCTACTGCTCCCTCCAGGAAGAGGGTTACAGCTCGATAGCGGTCAAGATCGAGACATGTGCTCGGGATTGATCCGGCAGCAATGCGGAGAAGGTGATCGAAGAGGTCTTCACCTACGTGGCTCTGGATGAGAATGGAAAGCCTCGCCATCAGAACGACGATTAGTCGAAATAGCCACGCTCGGACAGGATAGTTGGGTGACGGTTGGGTTGCCTTCCCAGGAGGCTGCAACGTCGATCAATCAGCATCACAACAGCCGGTGAGCCGAACGAAGCCCCAAATGCTTCTGCGGCGTCTGGGCGCCCGAACCGAGACTGCTCCCTGGGGGTTTACCTCACATGGAACAGATCTTTTGCCGGGTCGTGGTCGCTGCACCTGGATGCACCACCAGGATCGAGTCTGAGACAGAACGGAAAGCGGCAGATGCCGCAGAGGCTGTTCTGCGTCTATATAGAGGGCAAACGCAGTCGGTCACGGTCGAAGTCGAGTGCTTCGACGGCCACGCAGCCGATCGTATTCTGGACTATCTATCAGATTTGGCTGACGAATGGGAACGGGTTTGATTTTGTATTTTTAATTATCTCTAGAGTGAGCTAAACAAGACAACACAGACAGAGCATTATTTAATCATGTTTTTCTTCTTTTCAAATCGTCTTGGCTGTCTCGGTTCAATCGTCCTGTCGCTTGTGCTTACGCTGGTTATCGTCGCAATCTTTCGAGGATTTTAGCCAACCGTAATCGTTTCGCCGCAATTTTAGTCCCTGTGCTTAAAGTATTGAGACTTTGTCTTAGCTGGCGTCATGGCTTTCATGTTGTTCGTCCCTGAACGCTGTAACCGAGCTAAGCCATGTAATGGCTGGCACCAACGTCCTTGCATTGAGGCTGCAATGGTGCACCCGACCTCGGACGTCCCGCTGGATGAGGTTTGCCTCTTCGAGGACCTTAACGTGTTTTGAAGCAGCGGCAAAAGACATGCTGTAAGGCCGAGCGAGCCCTGAGATCGTATGGCTTGCAGAAATCAACTGCTGGATCATCGCTCGACGGGTCGGATCCGAAAGGGCATGAAACACGGCGTCGAGGCCGCTACGAGGATGCTCAACCATTTGGGTGAATGTCTCATGCCGCTAGCTGGCATGCAAGAATTCGAGCTTCGCAGCGCCATTCCGAAATTCACTGGCAGTCTGTGTCGTCGGCTCCGTTAGCCCCTCTATCGGCGAACTCGCATGTCATTTCCCGCTGGCGTAGGCTGCTGAGGGAACGAGGTGCCTCGAATGTCAGATCGCCGAGAACTCTACCAAAGCCCAAGCGGTGACGTTTGGTATCTGGCTAGGGAACCGGGGGACGGAAGTGCCTTCATCATCCATCAGCCAAATGGTCCCTCAGGGGGGCGAAGAAGCCATATTGAGCTAGGAACCTTCCTAGCCGACGGATCGGGAAAGCCTGAACAGCAAGCCCTGCTTCGATTGATTGTAACGCTGGTGTCCGTTCCGCCGTATGCCGACCAAGGACATAACAGTTAAGCCGGACCGCCAACGGGGTCGGCAAAGCCAACTGCCGTGTTCCAGTCGTCACGGTGAGTGGTTCAAGGAGACGTGTGTTCCTAAAGCATCTATGCGGGTTCGCCCAACTCAGCCGTAAGCGGTTAGGCTACGGAGCTTGGCAGAGAAGCGCCTAAGAATTTGGTCAGCTATCGACCTGCTTGGCAGTGACTTCCACAATCTGACCGTTGGCATCGAGCACCTGGAAGGCAGCCTCGATCGAACGGAGTTGGTAGGATAGAACTTCGGCCGTTCCAGCGTCCCAAGCCTCCCGCAAATCGGCGAACGAGCTTTCCATCCGTTTGGATGGGAGTGGCTCAATTTGGTTCAGGAAGAGGATTCGGACGCCGTAGCTCATGATCCAGTCATCGCACGGCCATCTGCCAGGACCAAGCCACGGGCAGGACGACGTGATTTCATCCCGGCACACATCAGCCTGGGCAAAAGCGTTGGGTGCGTAGGGACCTTTCAGATCGCTTGGATGTCGGAACCACTCCGGACAGCTCGAGGTTTCTGCCCATATTCCTGGTTCATACCATTCACGAAACGAGGGCTCATGAGTGTGCCTATCAAGCCGCTTTTGGCCCTTGGGATCGCCTTCGCTGCAGGAGTTGGGGTGACCGCAGCCTATGTCGGCACCAAGCCTGAAAAGCCCATGCCCCACGAAGGGAAGATCAGCGGGATTTCGGATGGAGTTGCGGCATCAGCTGCTGCGAAGGAGGCGTCCCCTACAGGCCCAACTAGGAGTTCGGCAACGGAGGCACTGGATGCCCGGTCTGCTAGGAACGAATGGGTAGACCCGGTCAAACAGCGTTCAGTGGCGACGACTACTCGTCAGCCTTTACCCCCACTCGTGTTCAACTTGGACGAAAAGCAGGAACACGGGCCTGACCGAGCTTCCAAAGAGCCGGAGCAAAGGAGCCCGAGACAGGTCGATCAATCCATTGTTGCCCAAGCCATCCCGCCCCGACGGCCGGGTGTGTTGGAGCTTCTAGCTAAGTCTGAAAACCGTCCCACTGACGCCGGATCTGATACAACGGATCGAACTCTTCTGTCGCAACGAGTAGCTGAAGCAACGTCACGGCGAACGCAAACGCTTCCCTCTGCAATCAAACCAAACCGTAAGCCCTCCACTGACAGAGCCGCTTCCCTAGCGGAAAAGCAAGGTGGCTTTTATCCTTCTACGACCAAACAATCGCAGCATGTAGATGTAATGCGTGACGCACACCCCGATGTATCGCAGCACTACTATCCTTCCAGTCGAAATGGATATGTGGATTTTCACCAAAGAGTTCCGCAAGTAGATCGTAGGGGTTATAGGCAGGCATCTACCTCTGAAACATCCTCAGGGGTCATACGCTGGCTGAACCAGTGATGAAATTTTTCAACTTTGACAGGCTCCAGTGGAATGATTGGCACAAAACATCTGGCGGCAGTTGGCTTGATTGCCGTCGCCTTTATTTCTCCTGCAAAAGCAATCGCTCCGCAGGAGATGAAGGACCGCACAGCATTCATCGCCGATCGCTACCTGCAGATTTGGTCATCTAGCAATTTGAGTCCGGTTGCAGGTGTGCCTTACATGTATGGGCGAACAGTCCAGTTTTACGGCAAGCCATACTCCCAAGCAGATCTACAAGCGGAGAAGCGACGAGCTATCTCGCAGTGGCCGATCCGGCGTTACGTTCATCGACCAGGTACTATGCGCATAGATTGCAATTTTGCATCACAAAAGTGTGCAGTTCGATCGACGATCGATTTTTCTGTTTCCAATCCGAGTCGGGGCACTCGAAAAAGTGGGTCAGCAAAATTTGATTTAGGAGTGAGCTTCGCTGGTCCTCATCCCGTAATCCTTTATGAGGGCGGCAGCTCAAACAAAAATCGAAATCTCTAGACAGCAAGTGCAATAGCAGCCGAGGAATAAGTTAGTCTCAGCTACTGATTGAACGTCGGATTTGTTCAGGTTCCTATAGACGACCGTTAGCCCTCCCGTTGACGGATGGCGTTCCGCTATAATCGTGAGAGTCGGCAGGGATGCAGATATACCGCTACCCCGTCGTATAGATTTAACGGCCCGACGCAGCACCGCTGCTCGATGATCCTGAACCCGAGCTATCCTGCTTGAAGCCGGCAGCGTTCGGCGGGCCTTTCATTCGACCATCTCGGTTCGGCGTGGAGTCCGGTGTTTGAGCACCGGCTGTTCCTGTAGTTTCCGCCTTACCAAAGCCTGCGGCATTGCGCGATCCCTGCATCCGAGGGGCGGAACCCGAGCTACCGGCGGCACCTTGGTTCTCAGCGGCCAAGCTGGCAGTTCCCATCGACAGAAAGCTTATTGCTGCGATCAAAGCGGTCTTCCGCATGGCAGATTTCCTTAGGCGTTCCTCGGTCACTTCTCCTGAGTGACCTCCTTACCAACGCCTGTGATTTAGCTCCGCTCCCGACGAGAAGGGCTCATAGGGGCAGATAGCAGCAGCGGCAGGTCAGTGAGGTCGCTCAGGACAGCATGTGGGTGCCAGCGAGGATCGAGGGGCTCACCGACACGATCTATCCACACGGACCGAATTCCAAGCTCATGGCAGACCTTCATGTCTGTGACCTGACCCGTCCCAACGTGAATCGTTTCCTCCTTGGTGACCCCCAACGTGTTGTAGGCATGTTGGAAAAGACGGTGATCCGGCTTGTAAGCCCGAGCCTGCTGAGCCGTGATAACGAATTCGATCGGGACCCCAATCGCCTGAACTGTCTCAGCGATTAGGTCATTATCCGTGTTGCTGATGATGGCGAGCTTGTAGCGTTGCCGTAGCCGGTTAAATGCAGCCGGCACCTCAGGATGTGGCTCGATCCGTCGGAGGATGGATAGCAGGGTCTGGTGATCATCCTCCGTGCCTTTGTAGCCCGCATCTGCCAGCACCTCATCCAGGCTCAGTCGAAGAATGGCTTTGTAGTCCTGGAACGGTGGGCGGTCTTGATGGAGCACTGCCCTGCTACGCAACTGGTCTGCCAGAGTGACTGATCGCTTTTCAAGACCATCTCTAGATAGGTGATTTGAGAGAATCGCCTTGGCCGCCTCTCTTACAGCTCGATGCCATTGGACCAGTGTGCCATAGCAATCAAAAGTGACGACCTTCGGGATAGGATCAAGCTTGAGCATGAGCGTCAGATACCTTGATTCGAACGCCTTGCACTAAGTAGCCCTGCGATCGGGTGAGCGCATATGGGTTAGACAACTCAACCGTTGATTGGTAGGTTAGTTCAAAGCGTATCCCAAAAGCCCTTCGGACGTTTGGCCTTCACACGCAGGGTCGGTCGAGACAAAGTGGCCAAGGCCGGCAGCGTTGCAGCGATAGATCGGATGAGTGCCCGTCTGTTGACTGTCATAGACGTAGCCAGTCTGGCCTAGCGGAGTATGACCCTCGCAACTCGGATCACGGCTCAGAAAATGGTCGGAGCCTGCTACGCAACTCATGAGCTTGGAGGTCCCGAATCTCGGTATAAGGAACAGAGAGCCGACGTTCGCTTCGAAGGCGTAGCTGGGATCGGTGTAGCCCGTAGTAACCCAATGACCATTCGGTCCAAGGGTTCGTTTGAGCGGGGCATGATCAGCCGTGCTTGCCTCGGTTGCCGTAGCGATCTGCCATGTGCCTGGATACGGATCACCGCCTGAAAAGAAGACGGTGATGTTTGGCAAGAATGGTGTCAGATTGCCGTAGAGGTCACGTTGGAAGCCGGGACTGTGATTTAGGTAAAAGCCTGTGACGTCGCTGTTCAAATAGCCCACGGGGAACCACTTCGCTAGTTTCCCACTTAGAAGGGCTTTCAGCGGCATCTTGTAGAGACCAAGCTGGTAAGTCTCCCTGTCCGGGTTGCGAACTGGGTCCTTGCAGGCCACCTGCTGACAGTTGCGACCCGGAAGGCCAGTAATGACGTAGACATCGCCTTTGGTTTGATCATAGGCGAAATCCGAATTCGGGTTGACGGTAGTGCCATCAGTTGCCTCGTTCGGTATCCGTATCGGCGGGTCGAAATTCACTCCATCTGCAGTGTGGCGAACGTAAAGATCTCCAAAGCCAGCAATACCCTGGGGACCGCTCAGATCCGTTGTGAAGACGAGCAAGTTCGAGCGGCCATCGACGTTGATCGTTGCTGGCTGGCCGTTACCATAGTTGCCTTGAGCAACCGCTGGATTGAGCGGCGATATGACAGGCTTGGGATAGTTTACCCAGTTGATTTTGTCGTTTGAAAAAGCTAACCCTGTCTGATTGTTGTTACCCGGTGCGTTATCGACGCCAGAATAATACATGGCGTAAGTGTAACGCTGACCATCTGCTGGATTGGCAAAACTGCCTTTGATCACGCTCGGATCACAGACATGCACCCGGTTCCAAGAACCAGATGTGGGTTGAAGGACAATTTGAGCAGGTGAGAAACCCGTCTGAGGGCTGTAGGACCGGTGGAAGATAACGTCGGTTTTACCTTGACCACACCACCAAAAATCCGTTGTTCCATTCTCGGTGATCACGCTCGGCGCGTAGTTGTAGCCCTTTGGATTGGCCTCGTTGGCGAAGAGAGCTTTTGATGCTGGTCCTGTCCATCCGGCGTGTGCAGGCTTCAGGAACTTGGGAACAGCAAGTAGGACGGCAACGGACCAGGCGGTAGCCAACTTCCGTTTCACATAACCTCCAAAGGGCTTAGTTAGCTGCGTCGACCAGGTGAAGATTTAGGGCCATCTAACCCTCAATTGCCCAAGCTATTTGACCGTCACGGCCCCTTTAATCGCTTCGTAGTCGCTTCGCTTAAGAACACGTCGAGCAAGAAGTTCGTCAACTGAGACGTATGGGCGAAACTCAATGATCCGCTTTCCGATCATTCCCGCCCCAAGGGCGTTCAGTTGCTCCACGGAAGCCGAGTTGAGATCGACGCTGCTAGCTGTGGCAACAGACTGGTCGACAGGACCGTTTGTTGTCGTGGCGGCGCTTAAGCCAGAAGTCGATGTATCCTCAGTCGATTTGGCGGGTGATCGGATATCCGCCGATGCAGATGGACTCACCGTTTCCGTAGAAGGTGATTGCACAGCTGGGGTTGCAGCTGAGGAAGCCGATCCTGACGGCTCTCTGCCAAGTGACGTAGGGGCGATGCGCTGAGCGGAGCCAGAGGATGGCCCAGTAGTGATGATGCGAATGGGCTGGCCACTCGAATCCGCCGTTCGCTGCTGCTGAGAAAGCGGGACAATGGTAGCAGCCTGCTTTTCTCGACCAGATTGGGGCCGGGGACCGTAACCGACCCATACGCTGGTCAGAACCACTGCGACAACCGCCAGAATGGCGCTGACGGAAAGAGCCGATTTGCCCACTGACGAAACCTGATTGATGATCTGACGCTTGATTGCCCCGTCGACATGTCCCTATCATGGCGTCCTCCCGGAAGCCCAACCGTAGCTCGGCTTTGAAACGGAGCCCCCTTGGTAGAAACCGAACTAGCTCTCTGATTTTCTTAGCAAAATCACGAAAGCAGACGAGTTCCTACCGAAACACTTTGAACCCCTGCCCCTAACCGAGACACGGTCGTTCATCGAGGACGTTGACGTTCCTCGGACTACTGTCACGCTTAGCTGCAGCAATCAGCCGGGTATGTTTTTTGCTGCAGGAACGTGCCACGCCCCTAACAGGGCGGTACCCAGCTGAGCCACCTGCATCGCACTTGCTCCCCACACTACCACAGCTGATGGAAACGGTGCCGGCATTGCCCCGTCCCCAAACTTTAACCGTCCCCGCAGCATGAACACGTCAGCTGCCCCGGCAATATGCCGGTGCCACCAACGGGTATCGGTACGAGCAGGCACCAGGCCGACCACCACTGCGTTGCTGGCTCCCTCCTCGGCACACTTGGAAATCCAGGAGCCAATCTGACGCCCGTAGGTTGGGTTCACGAACACAAGCCCTCGCCAAGGCACGGCCAAGCCGTTGTCATGAATGGTAAGCCGGATTCGAGCTTTCACCCGTGCCCTGTTGGCGTCCGTTGAGGCTGCACATGGATCTAGGTCAAACCGACCGAAGACGCTTTCCAGAGCGGCCACAAGCTCCGGCGGGGTCTCCCAGCCGTGATGGACTGAGCTATTGCCGGCTGCAATGAAGAACCCAACCGTCGCATCTACCGGGGCAAGGTACAGTCCAGCCCCGACTGCAGCCCCATACATCTCAAGAGTTTCCAAACGACCTGGCCCGCCAGCTTCCAGGGCGGCCAATGTGGTACGTGATACTCCAAGCATACATGCCAGTGCCCGCCGACTCACCCCACGGCGCTTCCGTAAAGCAGCCAAGGAGGGACCTAGGGGACCTACGACCAGACTGCGACCTCGTACTTCGTACCCAAGTGCGCCCAACGCCGCCCATAAACTCGTAAGCGTGCCCCGGCCCTGTTCCAGGTTATGCACTGCTGCAACCCCAATCCCAGCTACTTCAGCAAGTTGAAGCTGTGTCATTTGTTTAAGGCGCACCGCTCGAAACGCCGACCCAATCGCCGAAAGTTGGGCCACGGCGATCCTCCACCATCCCGGAATACCCGGATAGTTGGGCCAACCCGATACCTCGAGTCAACACGTAGTTCAGTGGGGTATACTTCGTGCTGCGTCTCCAATGACGTCGACAATCATGCTTTTCGTCAAATCAGGCACGACGGCTTAGCTGCAGGCATCACGAGGCTCTGCTGAAGGTCAGACCGGACGCTTGATGCGGGTATCAAACGTCAGATTTCAACCGCCAGGCTGCTAAGATACGTTTGATGAAATTCGGAAGGAGGCTATAAATAAATCCAATAGATATTGGATAAATTCCAGATAGTGAGTGCTGTTGATTAGCCCCTGGATCGATCGCAACCTACAGCAATCGTGCTACTTGCTGGCTGGATGGGCAGGATGTAGAAGTGCGGCACCAGATGGTAAGGAAACCGCACTTCGACAAACCGTCGTTACAGAGATATCTAAGACATTGAGTTCGTTTGAGCGGAAGTGCCCTCAAAGAACTCATATGCTTTTTTCATCGTAAGATTACCCTTGTAACCCTTAGATTCTCTGATTTCCTTAATCGCCTTTTTCAACAATCTTCGAATCATACTCGGCTTACCTTTAAATGAATTACATAGGTCATTGTAGGTTGAGCCAATACTCAAGCTTCCAACAGCAATTCCAGATCCAGCTGAATTACAAACATGACACCAAAACTGAGGAATTGAGTGACTAGAATGGAATGAGAATTTAGTGGCTTGGGAGCCACATCGACAACTTACTACAAACGGCTTACTATCCATAATCCGCTTTAATCGACAATATTCTCGATACATAAAGGATGATTGATCAGCACTCTTACAATAATTCTTTACGTAAACTGGATCTTTGAGCATTACCCAATGAAGGGATCTCCCTAAATAAGGACCATATTTTAGTATGTATTCGTAAATCCTTACAGGACTCGTTTTAATAGGTAATTACCCACGCCATTGATGGCTGGTTTCAGGCGCCGATGGTCTTGAGAATGGTGCCGAAGGGACTGCGGCCTGCGAGGCGCGCGGTATCGACGACGGTGCGGATGTCGGCCTCGCCCTCGGCGG
>NZ_VRVA01000121.1:0-14260 GCF_008039945.1 Methylobacterium sp. WL64 | reverse complement strand
GGCCGGCCCGGACCGGCTGCGCCGGCGCGACCGCGGAGCACGCGCGGCGGGGCTGGTTGCGAAACCCGGGCGGGTGAAGCGGGCGGCCCTGCTGATCGCGGCGGCCCTGCTGGCCCCGGTCGGCGCGGTCGTTGTCGTCGGCACCGCCGCCCGGGCCGAGACGGTGGAGGATGCGGGCGCCGGCGGGCGGGCGGACGCTGCGCGCGGGCCAGCGAACCACCGGGCGGTGGCCGGGGTGCCGCTCGCCGCCGCGACCGCGATGGCCGCGCCGCCGCCCTCGTACTTCTCCTTCTCGGACACGGTGATCAGCTACCGGTTCCAGGGGCCCTCGGCGGAGCCCGGCCTCTCGGTGCGGCGGCCCGACGGGACGGCGAAGGGCCGGCTGGTGCCCCGCGAGGTGCCCAAGAACGTGGTCAACCTGTTCCACGCCAATTCCTGGGCCTACGGCACCAACCTGATCTCCCTCGACATCCTCCAGTCGGGCTCCCAGGACGCGGCGGGCGACAAGCTGGGCCAGAGGAAAAATTACGGCGCCACGGAGGTCTACCTGATCTACCGGGGCGTCCTGAGCCCGAACAAGATCTTCGACACCACCGCGTTCGCGATCCCGGGCCTGGTCAAGGATATCGGGCTGGCGTTCGGGGCCGACGTCAACACCAAGAACACGACGTTCGATTCCGAGAAGCGCGCCGGCACCTTCGGGCTCAACTTCGCCTTCGACGTGCCGGTCGGGTTCGTGAACCTGAAGGTCCAGGCCTACAAGGAATTCTCCCGCAACGGTTTCGCCGGGGACCCTCCGCGTCAGGAAAGCGGCATCCCGGCGATTCCGGGCTTCGATTATTCGCATTTCCGCAGCGTCGAGTTCAAGACGACGCCGGAATTCGAGCTGACCTACACGATCCCGCTGGCCTTCACCGGCCTGCCCCTGGCGCTGGCCGGGTTCAACACCATCGTGATGCCCAAGGGCCGCTACGGCGACGTCAACCAGTACCGGACGAAGACGGAGTTCGTCTCGCAGACCAACCTGGTGCTGGATATCGGGCAGCTGCTCGAGCACGCCCCCAACCGGGTCGAGGCGTTCGTCGGCTTCCAGTACTGGCACAACAAGTTCGGCGGCGATCCCCGGTCCACGATCAATACCGAGGAGAAGGCGCTGATCGCCGGCGTCGCCTATCACCTCAAGTAAGGGCGCCCGCAGCACCCATCCCGGGATCGCCCGTTCTGGCGCGCAGATCGCCGGGCGCGTGGTCGAAGCGGCGCCGGAAGGCGCGGTTGAAGGTCGGCGCGTCGGTGAAGCCGCAGGCATACGCGATCGTGGCGATCTTCAGCCGGTCCTGGCCCGGCGCGGTCAGGCGGCGGTGGGCGAGGTCGAGGCGCGCGTCGCGGATCGCCGCCGCGATGCCGTCGGTCCCCGCGAAGGCCCGGTACAGGTGGGCCCGGGACAGGCCGAGCGCCGCCTGGATCTCGGCCGGGCCGAGGCTCGGGTCGTGGAGCCGGCGCATGATGTGGGCGTGGGCCAGGGACACCACCGCCTCGCACGAGACCGGGGCGGCCGGGTTGCCGGGCTGGTCCCGGACGAGGGTGCGCAGCAGGTGCAGCACGCCTTCGAGCGCGACCTGCGCCTCGCCCTCGGTCATCCAGGCGGCCGACGCCGCGAACGTGCGGAACGCGGCCTTGAACGCCGCGTGCGCGGGGCGGTCGGCGATGCAGCGCCCCGCGAAGGCCTCGACGGTGCCGATCCAGGCCTCGAAGGTCGCGCGCGGCAGCGCCAGCCGGATCTCCGCGTAATCGCTCTGGGTGCCGGCCAGGAACGGCCGCTGGCGCGACAGGAAGCTGATGTCCCCGGCGCTCAGGCGCGCGCCGCGCAGGCCCTGCTCCTGGTATCCGATCCCGTCGAGGGCGAGGCCGATCACCATCGCGTCGGAGGGGTTCCGGCCGATATGGCGGGCCCCGACCGTCACACCGACCGGGCTGCTGACCGTATGGGTCAGGCCCCAATCCGCGCCCATGACGACGAGCCTCCGGGCCTGGAACGCCGCGCGGGGATGCATGCGGCCGACATCGCCGTGCGGCGCCAGCGCGGTCGAGCACCAGAAGTCGAACGCCCGCTTGGGCTCGACATGACGGGTGGTCTCGATGGTGCTGGGGACGAGGGCCGGGAGGGACACGGGGCAAGCTCCGCTACGGACGGAACCGGCCGCCGCGCAGCGATTGCCGGCTGCATCGACAAAAGCAAGAGCTGAGCGACCCGGAAGACAACCAGGGGTAAACAGGCGGCCGGCGCGAGCGGCGTCCCGAAGGGCTGCTGCCGGCGTCCCGAGCGCCCCCCTGGGACGGCGAGCGCCCTACTGCCCGGTATAGGGCCGGGACGGCCCGCGCCGGAGGGGGCGCGTCCCGAGATCGACGCCGCGGGCGCCGGGTGGGACGCCGACCACGTCGCCGTCCCGGACGGCCTGGCGGAGGTTGTGGCGGGCGCCCCGCCCCTGCGTGCCGCCGGGCTGCGTCACCGCGGAATCGCCGGAGGGGGCCAGCACGGTCTGCGCCTGCGCCGAGCCCGCGAGGCCGATCAGCAGGAGGGCAGGCAGGATCCGTACGGAGGTCATGGCGGTCATCTTTCCCGGGCGACGGGGCCCGAAGGCGGTCCTGAATCCTTCCCGAGATAGGGTGCGGGCCGCCCTGCCGTTAGGGCGGAGCCGCGACAGGCGTCCCCGGCTTGCGCGGGACGACGATGCGTGATCGGGGACCGGCCGTCGGACCCGGAGGATCGGGCCGCCGGGCGGCGCCGCAGCCGCGCCGGCGCCGGGCGCCCTAGCGCGCCACCGGCCGTCCCGACCGGCCGCGCGGCCCGCGAAGCACCAGCACGCAGCTGGCGGCCAGGGTCGCGGTGATCACGGCGAACATGGCGTGGATCCCGTAGCCTTCGAGGATCGGCAGCAGGACGACCGGGGTCAGGGCTGCCGCGATCCGGCCGGTCGCCCAGGCGCAGGTGAGGGCCGAGGCCCGCAGGGCGGTCGACAGCAGCTCCGTCGCGTAGATGGCGAGGACGCCGCCGTAGATCGCGGCGGCGGTGTTGAACGCCAGGCCGACCAGGACCAGGACCGTGAAGGCCTCGGCGACGGCGAAGCTCGTGCCCAGGACCACCATCGCGACCGCCAGGACGACCAGGCAGGCGCGCCGCTCCAGGCGGTCGATCACCGTGGCGGTGAGCAGGGTTCCGAGCGGCGGCCCCAGCATCGACAGCCCGGCGAAGATCAGGGATTGGTCGATCCGAAAGCCCTTGCCGATCATCACGACGGCGCTCAGCAGGGGAAAGCCCACCGTCGCCCAGGGGCTGAGCCCGTAGAGCGCGACGAACAGCACGGTCCGGCGCAGCTGCCGCGGCTCGGCCAGCAGCGCCCGCAGCCCCGCCCGCACCGGACCGGCCGCCGGCTCCGCGGCGGGCGCCCCGGCGGGTCCCTCCGGGGGCGCGAGGCCGGCCGCGTCCTCGAAGCGCCCGCAGGCCCGGTCGGCCGCCTCGGCCCGGCCGACCGAGGCGAGCCAGCGCGGGGATTCCGGCAGCAGGGCGAACAGGATGGTGCCGGTCACGGCCAGCACCCCGCCCAGGATCAGCGCCCAGCGCCAGGGCGCGATCCCCAGCGGCGGGCTCGGGGCGAGGCCCTGGACCAGCAGGATCACCGCGGAGGCGCCCAGGAAGCCGATCCCGGCGCAGACCATCAGCATCGCCCCGCGCCGCCGGGGCGGCATCACGTCGGCGAGATACGTCGCGGCCAGGGGCGGGAAGCCGCCGATCGCGAAGCCCGACACCACCCGGGCCCCGGTGAGCTGCGTGAGGCCCGAACTCGCCGCCGCGGCCAGCGACCCCACCGCCATCAGCGCGAGGGTGCCCTGGAGCGCCCGGCGGCGCCCGAACCGGTCGCCGACCAGGCCGAAGACCGGCGCCCCCACGGCGCCCCCGGCGAAGACCGAGGCCAGCAGCAGGGACAGGTCGCCCCGGGGCATGCTGTGGGGGGGCGCCAGGAAGATCGCCGCCAGGGCGTTGCTGAGGGCGACCTCGGCCACGTCGGTGAACAGGCCGAGGGTGCACACCGCCAGGATCGCCAGATGGAGCCGCGTCAGCGGCAAGCCGTCGAGCCGCGCCGTGATCGCGGTCAGGGACCCGGGCGGATCGGATGGCGGTGCACCGCGGGGGGCGGCAGGGCGTGCGGATGCGTCGTTCACCACAGGGGTCCCCGTTCGACCGACAGGCGATCGAGCCGGTGGGCGGTCCTGATAGCGGCGCGGGTTCCGGATTCAAAGTCCGATGCCGGCCGCGCCCGCGGTCGCCCCAACACGGAGACGTGATGGACTGCTTTAACGCTTCTCTAGGAATGAATACGTGACTGATCGATCTATAGAAGCCTGAACCGTGACGATGAGAACCGCCGCTGTTCTTGGTGCCGACACCGACGCACCGGATGGGCGGGCGATCCAGATCCTGAAGCTGTCGATGGCGGCGAGCGGACGGCTCCGGCAGCCGGTGCCGGGCGTTGCGATCGGCACGGCCACCTTCCTGGTCGCGCTCCTGCTGCGCTTCGCACTCCATCCCGTTCTGCCGCCGGGATTTCCGTTCTTCACGTTCTTCCCCGCGGTCATCCTGTCGACCTTCCTGTGCGGCGCGCGCGCCGGCACCGTCTGCGCGGTCCTGTCCGGCGTCGCGGCGTGGTACTTCTTCATCCCGCCCCTGGGCTCGTTCGTCCTCGACCGCACGGTCCTCACCGCGCTGGCCCTGTTCGCCCTCGTCGCCGGGATCGACATCCTCCTGATCGACGTGGTGCAGCGGGTGACCGCCGGGCTGATCGGCGCCGAGGCGGAGGCGCGGCACCTGCTCGCGCAGCAGCGCCGGCTCGTCGAGGATCTCCGGACGGAGACCGACAGCCGCGTGATGCACCAGACGCTCGCCGAGAAGTCCCTGCTGCTCGACCTCGCCCTGAAGGCCGCCCAGGCAGGGACGTGGCACTACCGGGTCGCCACCGGGCGGGTGCTCCTCTCGGCCGAGATGGCCCGGCAGCACGGGCTGGGCGAGGCCGAGATCGAGATCGACATCGCGCGGGACTGGCGGCCGCTGGTGCATCCCGACGATGCCGAGCGGACCCTGACCGCCCTCGACCGCGCCATCGCCACGCGCGGCACCTTCGAGACCGAGTTCCGCATCGGTCGCGCGAACGGCGAGACGCGCTGGGTCAGCGGAACCGGCCGGGTCGAGGTCGACGACCGGGGCGAGCCGGAATGGGTCGTCGGCCTGACCTTCGACATCACCGATCGCAAGCGCGCCGAGCAGCAGATCGCCCATCTCGCGCATCACGATCCCCTCACGGGGCTCGCCAACCGGACCCGGTTCCGGGAGCAGTTCCTCCGGGAGATCGCCCTGGTGAAGCGCGGCGGTGCCGGCTGCGCGCTGCTGTGCCTCGACCTCGACGGGTTCAAGGCCGTCAACGACACCCTCGGTCACGCCGCGGGCGACGCCGTGCTGCGCATCCTTGCGGACCGGATGCGGGCCATCGTGCGGATCGAGGACACGCTGGCGCGCCTGGGCGGCGACGAGTTCGTGGTCATCCAGACCGGCCTGGACCAGGCCGCCGACGCGGCCATCCTGGCCGAGCGCCTGACCCGGACGATCAGCGCCCCCTGCCGGATCGACGGCAGCGACGTGTCCGTGGGCGTCAGCATCGGCGTCGCCCTGATCCCGGCCGACGGGATCGAGCCCGACGCGATCTACCAGAGCGCCGACCGGGCCCTGTACCAGGCCAAGGCACAGGGCCGCGGCACCTACCGGTGGGCCGGGCGCCCGGACCGGGGCGCGCTTTCCTAGAGCGCTCGCCGCCGACGTGGATACCGGTTCGGCGTAAGCGCGCGCGTCAGACCGCGGCGTGAGAGCCGGCGGCCAGGAGGCGATCCCCGGACCTGGGCGACCGGACATCGCGCGCCGCGACCCCGAAGCGCCGACGGAACGCCCGGCTGAAGGCCGACGCATCGGTGAAGCCGCACCGGAGCATGATCGTCGCGATGCTGTCGTGCGCGTGCGCCGGGACGGAGAGGTAGCGGCGCGCGCGGTCCAGGCGCGCGTCGCGGATCGACGCCGCGACGCCGTCGCCGTCCGCGAAGGCGGTGTAGAGCCGGCTGCGGGACACGCACAGGCTTCGGCACAGGGCGGCCGGGCCGAATTCCGGATCGTGCAGGCGACGCTGGATGTGCACCGAGGCCAGGGACTTCAGCGCGTCGACCGAGATCGGATCCTCCGACACCCCCGTGAAACTGCGCAGCAGGTGCAGGCCCCCCTCGACCGCGATCCCGGCCTGGGCCTCGGACATCGTCGTGACCTGCCCGGCATAGGCCTGCATGTAGGACACGAAGAGAGTGTTGAGATGGCCCTTGCCGATCGTGTGCCCGGCGAAGGTCTCGGGCTCGCCGACATGGGCCCGGAACAGGGCCCGCGACGCGATCAGCCGGATCTCCTCGTAATCCTCGTAGCCGCCCGCGCGATAGGGACGGCTGGTGTCGACGATGCAGATGTCTCCGGGCACCATCCGGGCGCCGCGATTGCCCTGCTCGGCGTATCCGGTGCCCCGGACGAACACCGCGATCGTCATGGCGTCGCGTCCGTCCCGCCGGATGTGCTGCGCCGGCCGGGCGATGTCGATGGTCCTGCTCTGCGTGTGCAGAAGGGTGCTGTGCGCGGTCTCGGCGACGAGGCGGCGGGCCGCGAAGGCGGGCGACCGGTCCAGCCCGCTGCTGACGACGCCGGTCATGGCCAGCGCGGTGTGGCGCCAGAACTCGAAGGCCCGCTCGGGTTCGACCTCGGCCGTGCTCTGGACGAGCGTTTTGACGGGGTCGGCGGACACGGGATGCTCACTCTACGGCCGGATACCCAGTCTCGGCCTCGGACCGGAAGGGAGAAGCCTATCTGTGGCGCAGAACGTCATTGTGTATGGCCCGAAGACTGTTGTTTTCGGGCCAAGCCCGGGCCGGCCGGCGGGCGGATCAGTGCGGCCCGGGGACGAGCCGCAACCGGTCGATCTTCCCGACGCGCGGACGGGATCGCGCGACCAGGTCGCCGAACACGTCCCGGGAGAACAGCCTCAGCAGGACGACGGAGAGGGTCAGCGAGATCGCGCTGGCCGCCAGGATGGGCGGTCGCTACTCCAAAAGCGGTATGCGCAGGCAGGCGTTGACGCGGGCCGCAGTCGCGGAATCGGCCGGTCGCGGGCCGGACCCCGGTGCGGGGCCTTCGAGCGCAGCCCTGGCGTCGGCCCCCGTAAGGCCGACTGCCCGATCCGCGGACGGGCGGGATAACCTGCGACGGATCGTACCCGGACCTGTCCGTCCCGAAAAGGAACATATATAGAACATCCAACCGCCGCCGCGCAGGATGAGGCAGGAGCCCCGATGGCCCGATACCGGTTCCACTGCACCAATGGCCTGGAATGCGTCTTCGACGCCCGCGGCGCGGAGATCCGCGCGGCCGGGCGCCTCACCGTGCGGGCCCGCCGGGTCGCCGCCGACGTGATGCGGTCGTTGTCCGACGAGACCGACTGGTCGGACTGGCAGGTGAGCGTGCACGACCTCACCGGCCGGCGCGTCCTGGTGCAGCCGTTCCGGCAGCCGATGGCGGAGCGGCCCCTCGCGGCCTGATCGGTTTCGCGTGCCGAGCGGTGGGCTACCATGCCGGCATGATTCGATCCGCCGGTCCCCGTCCGCGCCGATTCGCGGCCTGCCTCGTCCTCGGGGGCGCCCTGTTTCCGGCCGGCCCCGCCGCCGCCCAGGCGCTTCCGCCCCGGGCAGCGATGAGCCAAGCGGTGCTGTCCCAAGTGGTGCTGTCCCAAGCGGTGCCGCCCACCGTGGGCTTCGCGCCGGTGCCGTCCTTCGCCCTGGATCCGGCCGCGGATGCGGCGGGCCGGTGGACCGGCTCCTACGCCCGCCTGTCCACCGGCTACGCGGTCGGCACGTCCCGCCATCTCGGCAGCTACGCGGGGCCGACCTTCGGCTTCGAGGGCGGCCGGACATGGCAGGCGGGGCCGATCCTCTATGGGATCGGCGGCGGCCTGGATTACCTTGCCGGCCTCGATGGCGCCCTCACCCCCGGCTTCGGGCGCCTCGCCTACGGCCGCGACCTGGCCGGCGCGCTGGAGGTGACGGTCGGGACGCTGCTGAGCCCGGACGTGCTGGTCTACGCCAAGGCGGGGGCCGGCGCGGTGCACGACACCCTGCGGGTCGGGCCGACCCCGTTCACCCCGCCCCTCACCCGGGAGGGCATCGCGCTCCTGCCGAACGCCCGGGTCGGGGTCACGTGGGCGGTCACGGACCGCCTCTCCGTGGCGGTCGAGGCCGGCGTCGCCCGCAACGGCCTGCGCTGAGTTTTTTTGGTTTCGGCTCGATCCAGCGTGCGGCGGAGCGAATTCCGGTCAGCACCGACCGCGCGCTTGCCACCAGCGTCGGCATCGGCAGCAGAGACCGGCACCCGCGGGCCCCCAGCCCCGCAGAGCCTACGGCGTTCCCGCATCGGCCGTCATGGGGCGTGGCATCCCCCGCCCGTGCCGGAGAAAGTTGGGGTGAGGGATGCGCCCGATCGGGAGAACCCCGGTCCTCCGGAGATGTGCGAAGCCCGACAGCCCCGGACGAAGGCGGGAAAGCGCGCCCGCTGTGCGGACCGCGCGCCCCGTGGAGCCCTATTTCGGCACGAACGCCCAGTAATCCAGGTCGAGGATCACGGCCGGGTCGTAGCCCTCGCCGGTGCGGTCCGGGAAGGCGCCGCAGGGCTGGTTCTTGGTGGCGACCGTGCGCAGGCGCAGGAGCCCGACATCGTCGCGCCCGACATCGGCCGCGGCCAGGACCTCGCTCCAGGCATAGACCGTGTCGCCGGCAAACAGCGGCGCCACGTGGCGGCCGGCATTGATGCCGGCGAGCGCGAAGGCGTTGCCCAGGCCGTTGAAGCTGAGCGCCCGGGCCAGCGAGATCACGTGCCCGCCATAGATCAGCCGGCGGCCGAACCGGGTGTCCTTGGCGGCCAGGCCGTCAAAATGGACCTTGGCGGTGTTCTGGAACAGGCGCGTGGCGATCTGGTGCTCGGCCTCCTCGACGGTCATGCCGTCGACATGGTCGATCTTCTCCCCGACCGCGTAGTCGCCGAAGCGGTGCGGGCTGCCGGCGAGCTCCGAATCGTAGGCGGCGGCCGAGAGCTTCGGCAGGGCGCCCGCGAGATCCTGCGGGTCGACCACCTTGGCCAGGCTCGGCACGTGCTCCTCGGCGATGGCGGCCTCCGGGTCGCGCTTGCGCACCAGGACCCAGCGGCAATAGCTCAGCACGGTCTCGCCGGCCTCGTCGGAGCCCACCGAGCGCACGTAGACCACGCCGGTCTGCCGGTTCGAGCTCTCCTTGAGGCCGATCACCTCAGAGACGGTCGACACGGTCTCGCCCGGATAGACCGGCCGGCGGAACCCGCCCTCCGCGTAGCCGAGATTGGCCAGCGCGTTGAGGGAGACGTCCGGCACGGTCTTGCCGAACACCATGTGGAAGGTCAGCAGGTCGTCGAGCGGGCTCTTCGGGTAGCCGAAGGCGCGGGCGAAGGCGTCCGACGATTGCACGGCGAAGCGCGGGCCGTAGAGGCCGGTGTAGAGCGCCACGTCGCCCACCGTGATGGTGCGGGGCGTGGCGTGGCGGATGGTCTCACCGAGGCGGAAATCCTCGAAGAACCGGCCGGGGTTGGTTTTCACGGTCACTCGATCCTACTGCGCGTACATGTAAGCCTGGGGCACGGCATATTCGTGCAGAAGCTTGCTGATGAACAGCAGCAGCAGGATCAGGATGATCGGCGAGATGTCGACGCCGCCGAGATTGGGCAGCAGGTTGCGGATCGGCCGCAGCACCGGCTCGGTGATCCGGTAGAGCACCTCGCCGATCTGGGCGACGATCGGGTTGCGGACGTTCACCACGTTGAACGCCACCAGCCAGCTCAGGACCGCGCTGGCGATGAGGACGTAGATGAAGAGCTGGACGACCGTGTCGAAGAGCCAGATCAGGGCGTTCATGCGGGTCCGCGCGTATCCTAAGGGGCGCCCGCGCGGCGTCACCGGGAGCGGTGTGCGGCGGGCGGCGGTGAAACAGGAATTGACAGGCTGAGCCGCCCGCGCCTACAAGGCCGGCGCCTCGACGGGGCTGTAGCTCAGATGGGAGAGCGCCGCAATCGCACTGCGGAGGTCAGGGGTTCGATTCCCCTCAGCTCCACCAGGGGTCCTTGCGCAAATCGCAGGATCCAGGTGGTCGTCGAAAGTCACGTCATGTCAGTAGCTTAGCTCGAGCGTCCTGCTTCAGCCGCGTCTCTGTCGTGTCTCCGGGGCCGGATCACCGGCCCTTCGGCCCCCGGTCTCCACAGGCCTCATTCCCGTTTCCTGCGATGCTACCCGCGGTCCTCGATTGGTTCTTCCGCGACCGCACCAGCGGGCGCATCGTGATCGGCCAGTGGCCGAACACGCCGCTGTGGCTTTTCGGTCTGATGCTGTCCGTCGCTTGGATCGCGGGGGAGGATACCGCCGTCGGGCGGTGGGCGGATCTCGCATCGAGGATCGCCCTTGCGGTCTGGGCGGGCGATGAGTTGCTGCGCGGGGTCAACCCGTGGCGGCGCTGCTTGGGAGCCGCGGTGGTGATCGGGATGGCGGTGCGCCTATTCGCCTGATCGCTTCCGGAGGCGATGACGTCAGCCGTGGGGAGCACAGGCGGGACGCTCAGTTATCACAAGCCAAGGATGCGTTCCTGTGCATTCCAAGCGGGGGGCAGCTCGTAGAGATGACGCAGGCCGATGCCCCGGGGCAGCCGCGCCTCGACGATCACCTGCACGATGCGAGGGGAGAGTAGGGCGAGGGACAGCGTCATGCGCACCGAGCGCTCGCTGACCTGCTCGGCCCTGGCGATCGCCTCGATGCTCGTGCTTCGCCCACCCACGAGATCCCCCATCCAGGTCCGGCCCGCGGCGATGCCTACGAGCATGCGGGTGCGATCCTCCGCCTTCATCGCCCGCAGCCGATCGCCCTCGCGCCCCGGCGGTACGACGATCGCCCTGCGGCGGCGCTGCAGCTGATGCGCGAAGGGCAGCGACAAGGGAGGGCGGTCGCCGGTGAGTTGCAGCACGAAGTGATCGGCATGCACCGTCACTGTCTCGAGTTCGGCAGCGACCACGGCAGCGTCTTCGAGCGGTACCGGGCTCGGTGCAGCGATGCTCCGTAGACCAGCCACGACCACCGCCTCGATCGGCCCGGCAGGCAAGCGCAGCCGCTTGCCATCCAGCCCGACCTCACGGGCGACGTAGTAGCGGTAACGCAGTGAACCCTTCTGGGCATGGCTCGGCACCATCGGCTCACCTGCCACATCGCGTAGGCGCCCGGTGAGGAGGTGCACGCTCTCAGATCGCCCGCGGTGATGCTGATGGTGGTTGGTGGTGAGCCGTTCCTGCACCGCCTGCCACGTCACCCCGTCCACGATCGCGGCATGCTGGCCTTCATGGACCTGACCCTTGTGCCGAAGCTGACCGATGTAGAGCGGATTGCCGAGCAGCTTGTACAGATGCCCGCGCGAGAACGGACCCCCACCGGTCTCTCGCCCAGCCCCGTCGCGGCGGGCCGGCAGGGTGATGCCCTGCTCGTCGAGATCCTGCTTGAGCGCCGCCACCGTGCCGTGCGCGAGGTAGCCCGCGAAGATCGCCCGCACGAGGGCGGCATGTTCCTCGACGACGTGCAGGGCGCGGTCCTCGACCCGGTAGCCAAGTGGGACGACGCCGCCCATCCAGATCCCCTTGCGCTTGCTCGCGGCGATCTTGTCGCGGATGCGTTCGCCGGTGACCTCACGCTCGAACTGGGCGAACGACAGCAGCACGTTGAGCGTAAGCCGGCCCATGCTGGTGGTGGTGTTGAACGCCTGGGTCACCGACACGAACGAGACGCCGTGCCCGTCGAACAGCTCGACCAACTTGGCGAAGTCGGACAGGGCCCGGGTGAGCCGGTCGACCTTGTACACGACGATCACGTCGACGCGCCGGGCCTGCACCTCGGCGAGCAGCCGTTGCAGGGCGGGGCGTTCGAGCGATCCGCCGGAGAAGCCGCCGTCGTCGTAGCGGCCGGGTAGCAGGCGCCAGCCCTCGTGCGCCTGGGAGCGGATGTAGGCTTCGGCGGCTTCACGCTGGTTGTCGAGGGAGTTGAACTCCTGATCGAGCCCGTGCTCGGTCGAGACCCGGGTGTAGATCGCGCAGCGCAGCGTCGGCCGTGTGCCGGGGGGCGGTGCCTGTCGTGGTTTGGACGACCGGGCACTCATGCCTCAACCCTCCCCACACCGAGCTCCCCACCGCCAGTGGTCTTGGCGCGCAGGCCGAAGAAGCGGGGGCCGTTCCACTTGGTGCCGGTGATAGCCTGCGCCACGCGGGACAGGCTGTCATAGGTCGCCCCGTTCCAGGCGTAGCCCGCGTCCAACACGTGCACGGTGTGCATCACACCGGCCCATTCCCGCGAGAGCGTCACGCCGGGTGTGTGCCCGCGTCGGTCCGGCACCGGCACCGACACGCGGATCGGCATATCGTCCCCGCTCTGGCCTCTTGGGCCCCGTGCCTGTGCGAGCCGCTCGAGCGCCCGCGCGGTATCGCGATCGAGGTCACCATAGGCCAGAGCCTGCAGGCGGTAGGCGATCACCCGCGCGCGCAGGGCCGGCGGGAGGCCGGGAGGCGGGGCTGCGCCGAAGACCTGGCGCCAGCGCCGTTCCAGTGCCGCCGCGTCCATCCCGGCGAGCGCGTCGAGCAAGGCGGACACGTGGTCCGCCTCGCTCCCCAAAATGGGCTGGGTCCGCGCCATCAGGCGACGGCCTGAATCGGCATGCCAGCCTGCGGCTCAGCCTCAGCGCCCCGCGTCAGCGTCTCCCGCTTGCGCCGCGAGCGAGTGCGAGCGGCGGGCGAGGGTGGAAGGATGCGGTAGGCCGTCGTCGCGTCTGGCCGCGCTGCCTTCGCCAGCGGCTGTCCCCCGGACCGGATCCGAGAGAGGGCCGCGCGCGTCGTGTGCGGGAGCCAGCCCGTCGCCGCGATGAGCTCAGCGAGCGTAGCTCCGTTGTCTCTCGTCAGCAGCGTCAGCACCAGCACCTTCTTGTTCGGGCGGCACGCTGTGTTGGTCCGGGCGGGCGGGGTGAGGCCAATGGCCAGGTAGCCCGTGGGCGTCAGGCGATGCTGTCCGTCCGGCGCGTCCGATGGGGTAATGAGGTCGTCGCGTAGGAGACGGCCAATGAGCCGTTTGCGACTGGCCGGTTTCATCTCTGGTGCGAAGCGTAGGCGGCCCTCGCATGCGGCGGTCTGCAGGATGCTGGTCTCGGTGCGGGTGAGCGAAATGGTGGTCATGGGTCGGAGTCTCCGTCGGGGGCAGGTCAGGCCCTGCCACGACCCCGACCCCGCGGGCGGCGCAAGGCCGGCCGGCGGGGCAAAGCGTGGATGGTCGGAATGACAACCTAGTGAAAAGAGGAATGCGTCAGCCGTCGCGTTGCCACTCCGCTACTTCCAGACTCTTGCTGATCCATACAAGTACAGTCTTGGTGACCGCGCCAACGTCGCTTAGTATTGTGATCAACGCGTCGATTCTATGAGATACGCTCAGGCTTGTCATAATGATTAGCCAGTTTCCGTGCGTCGGGCTGGAGACCACACACGCTCCGTTCGCTTCGACAGTCAAGTCGAAGCTACGGTTGGGCTGAAACGGTCCGAAACTTCGCGCCGTTGTCCACTGCGAACGGAAGCTCGTGACCCTTCTCAGACCTTCAGAAGGTCCGCTTGCTGGAGGTCTGATCGAACCAGAATGACCGAAGGTTGCCGAAAGCAGAATGACCGCTTCAGTGAAGGCCGGCCGTAAAAGCCGACGGCCTGCTACCGACCCAACCCAGCCGCCTGAGACGCCGTTGGCGCTTCCCGAAAGCGGCCGTTCGTAAGCCCTCCGGCAATTTCGGCTCGGGGTGGCAACCGGACCTTGGCTTTCCGTCCCGAAGCAGATGGGGTGGATGGCTCCCGCTCCAACTGACGGCATCTCGGTGCCAAGATGTGGTTGCTGTCGAAGCAGCAGCCACGCAGATGCAGGAGCCATCCCCATGGAGATCACCACCGTCGGCATCGATCTGGCCAAGAGCATTTTCCAGGTTCACGCCGTTGATGCAGCTGGGCACGTCGTCGTTCGCAAGGCGCTGCGGCGGGCGCAGGTCGTGCCGTTCTTCGCCA
>NZ_VRVA01000120.1:0-14274 GCF_008039945.1 Methylobacterium sp. WL64 | reverse complement strand
CGCGTCCGGGTGCGCACCCTGACGCTGCCGGACCTGTACCAGGACCACGACAGCCCGGAGAAGATGTACGCCGAGGCCGGCCTCGACGCCGCAACCATCGTCAAAACCGCGCTCGCGACCCTGCCGGAACGCAAGGAAGGCCGCTCGCGCCTGCGCCTGGCCTGACCTCGGCGTGCCGCGTCGCGGCGATTCCCCGGCTGGGGCCCGGATCCGGTCCCGCTGCGCGCCACCTGTCCGGGGGAGGGGCGGTGCCGGGTCGGACGCGGCGCCCCGTCCCGGGCGCATGCAGCGCCAGCGGACTGCGACACGGGATCCCGCTCGACCGGCGCCGCGGAGCGGCTCCGGGCGAGCCGCGTCCGCCCTTCGCTTGCCGCCCGGGCGGTTCGATGACACAAGCGCGGCGCGGCGGGGTTCCCCGCCCGCGCCGGCATCCCGCAACGCTTTAGACACGCGATGGTAGAGGCCACTTCCTCCGGCCCGTCCGAGGTCGGCCCCGTGCTGATCACCGGCGCGAGCGGGTTCCTCGGTTCAGCCCTGGTCGACGTGTTCCGCCGGGCCGGCTTCCCGGTGCGCATCCTCGTGCGCGCCACGAGCCCGCGCCGGAACCTGACCTGGACCGATGTCGAGATCGCCGAAGGCGACATGCGCGACCCGGCGGCCGTGGCCGCCGCCCTGCGCGGCCAGCGCTACCTGATCCACGCCGCGGCCGATTACCGGCTCTGGGCACCGGATATGGAGGAGATCGTCCGCACCAACCGCGACGGCACCCGCCTGATGATGCGCGCGGCCCTCGATGCAGGCGTCGAGCGAGTGGTCTACACGTCGAGCGTCGCCACCATCAAGCCGCCGGCCGACGGGGTCACGCCCTCCGACGAGACCATGCCGCTGACGCCCGAGACCGCCATCGGCGCCTACAAGCGCAGCAAGGTCGTGGCCGAGCGCTTGGTCGAGGAGATGATCGCCCGGGACGGGCTGCAGGCGGTGATCGTCAACCCGTCGACGCCGATCGGCCCCCGGGACGTGAAGCCGACGCCCACCGGCCGGATCATCCAGGAAGCGGCGCTGGGCAAGATGCCGGCCTTCGTGGATACCGGGCTCAACCTCGCCCATGTCGACGACGTGGCCCACGGCCACCTGCTGGCTCTGCGCCGGGGCCGGATCGGCGAGCGCTACATCCTCGGCGGCGAGGACGTGTTCCTGTCGCAGATGCTGGCCGACATCGCCGGCATGGTCGGGCGCAAACCCCCGACCGTGAGCCTGCCGCGGGCCGCCGTCTACCCGGTGGCGTTCTTCGCCCAGCTCGCCGCCCGGGTCACCGGCCGCCAGCCGTTCGCCACGATCGACGGCATCCGCATGTCCCGCTATCGGATGTTCTTTTCGGACCGGAAGGCGCGCCAGGAACTCGGCTACACTGCGCGGCCCTATCGCGAGGGCTTGTCCGACGCGATCGCGTGGTTCCGCCAGGCCGGGTATCTCGGATGAGCAAGCTCGACACCGCGACCGCGGCGCGCTCCGGCAAGGGGCACCGCGACGAGAACTTCCCGGTCGCCTCGCACCTGATCCATCCGCGCCACCGCGGGGCGATCCTGGCGTTCTACAACTTCGTCCGCGCCGGCGACGACGTGGCCGACCACGCGGACCTCGCGTCCGAGCGCAAGCTCGCGCTGCTCGACCAGCTGGCCGACGCGCTCACCGGCGCCGGCCCCTCCGACCCGGAGGCCGAGCCGCTCAAGCGTGAACTCGCCGCCCGCGGCCTGCCGCCCCGCCACGCGCTCGAACTGCTCGACGCGTTCCGGATGGACGCGCGCAAGAACCGTACGGCGAACTGGGACGAGCTGATCCATTACTGCCGCTACTCGGCGATGCCGGTCGGGCGCTTCGTGCTCGACGTCCACGGCGAGGATCCGGCCCGGGTCTATAAGGCCTCCGACGCGATCTGCGCGGCGCTCCAGATCATCAATCACCTCCAGGATTGCGGCAAGGATTTTTCCGGGCTCGACCGGGTCTACATCCCGCAGGATGCCCTCGACCGGCACGGTGCGACCGTGGCGATGCTGGGCGCCCCGAAGGCGACCCCGCAGCTCCGGGCGGTGATCGCCGAGCTGGCGCAACGCTGCCTCGACCTCCTCGACGAGGGCTCGGCCCTGCCGGACCTGATCGACGACCTGCGGCTCTCCCTGGAGATCGCCGCGATCCATCGGCTCGCCGTGGTGCTCGCCAAGGGTCTGACCACGCGCGATCCGCTCTCGGACAAAGTCCATCACGGCAAGGCCGCCTTCGCCCTCACCGCGCTCGGCGGCGTCGCCGCCACCCTGGCGCGCCGGCCCTTCCGGGGCCGGATCGTGCGGGGCGCGGCTCAGGGAATCCGCTCGTGAGTGCCACCGCGACCCCCATCACCGATCAGGACGCGGCCGCCCCGGCCCTGCCGGCCGCCGGCTCGTCGTTCTATACCGCCATGCGCCTGCTCCCGAAGGAGCGGCGCGAGGCGATGTACGCCGTCTACGCCTTCTGCCGCTCCGTCGACGACGTCGCCGACGATGGCGGGACACGGGCTGTGCGGCAGGTCGAGCTCGACCGCTGGCGCGCCGACATCGACGCCCTCTATGCCGGCCGTCCGGCCGCGCGGGTGCGCGACCTCGTCGAGCCGGTGCGCCGCTACGACCTGAAGCGCGAGGATTTCCAGGCGGTGATCGACGGCATGGCCATGGATGCCGTCGCGGACATCGTGGCCCCCGATGCCGAGACCCTCGACCTCTATTGCGACCGGGTCGCGAGCGCGGTCGGCCGCCTGTCCGTGCGGATCTTCGGCATGCCGGAGGCGGACGGCATCCGGCTCGCCTGGCACCAGGGCCGGGCGCTCCAGCTCACCAACATCCTCCGGGACATCGACGAGGATGCCGAGCGCGGCCGCCTCTACCTGCCCCGCGAGAAGCTGGCCGCCATCGGGCTGGCCGATCCCACCCCGGCGCAGGCGGTCGGCCATCCGCGCATCGGCGAGGTGTGCATCTCGCTCGCACGCGAGGCCGAGGATCATTACCAGGCGACCTGGGAGATCATCCGGCGCAGCCCCCGCAAGGCGACCAAGGCCGCCCGGCTGATGGCTGCCGCCTATCACCTCTACCTGAAGGCGGTGCTCGAACGCGGCTGGGCGATGCCCCGCGCCCGGGTCAAGCCCGGCAAGCTGGCGCTGCTCGCCGTCGTCCTCCGGCACGGTTTGGTCTGATGGGAATCGTCCACGTCGTCGGGGCCGGGCTGGCCGGCCTCTCCGCCGCCGTCGCGCTGGCCGAGACCGGTGCCCGGGTGGTGCTGCACGAGGCCGCCAAGCAGGCCGGCGGGCGCTGCCGCTCCTATTACGACCCGGCCCTGGGCCTGACGATCGACAACGGCAACCACCTGCTGCTGTCTGGCAACGCCGACGCCCTGGGCTTCCTCAAGACCGTCGGCGCCCCCGCCGACGCGCTCACCGGGCCCGACGAGGCGGCCTTCGATTTCGCCGACCTGAAGACCGGCGAACGCTGGTGCCTGCGCCCGAATGCCGGGCGGCTGCCCTGGTGGGTGATGAGCCCGTCCCGCCGCGTGCCCGGCACCCGCGCCCGGGATTACCTCGCCCCGCTCGGGATCCTGCGCGCCGCCTCGGGCAAGCCCGAGGGCGCCGGGGGCACGATCGGCGACAGCATGGCGTGCGAGGGCGACCTCTACGCCCGGCTCTGGCACCCGGTCCTGCTGGCCGCGCTCAACACCGAGCCCCGGGACAGCGATGTCGGGTTGGCCGCCCGGATCCTGCGCGAGACCCTCGGCGCCGGCGGCAAGGCCTGCCGCCCGCTGGTGGCGGTGGAGGGCCTGTCCTACGCCTTCGTGGACCCGGCCCTGCGCTACCTGAGCGCCCGCGGCTGCGAGATCCGCGTCGGCCGGCGCCTGCGCGGCCTCGATGGCGCCGACGGCCGAATCGGGCAGCTGCTGTTTTCCGACGGCCCGGAGGCGATCGGCCCCGACGATGGCATTGTGCTCGCCCTGCCGCCCTGGGTAGCCCGCGAAGTGTTGCCGGGTCTCCTCGCCCCGGTGGAATTCCGATCTATCGTGAATGCGCACTTCGCACTTGCGCCGAGGACCGGCAGCCCGCTGGTCCTCGGCGTCGTAAACTCCCTGACGGAGTGGCTTTTCGCCTATCCTGACCGGTACTCGGTCACGATTAGCGGTGCCGATCGGCTGCTCGACGTGCCCCGGGAAGACCTCGCCCGCCAGATCTGGGGTGAGATCGCACAGTTGTGCAGTCTTGCCCCGGAACTGCCCAGCTGGCAGATCGTAAAGGAGAAGCGTGCGACCTTCGCGGCGACGCCGGCCGAGGCCGCGCGTCGCTCGGGGGCCGAAACCGCCTACGAGAATCTCGTCCTGGCAGGCGATTGGACCGCCACCGGTCTGCCATCGACGATCGAGGGAGCGATCCGCTCGGGCAAGACGGCCGCGCGTGCGCTGCATCACGGATCGTCCGTGCGCGGCGGGTTACGCGCGCCGGTATCGGGCGCATTGGGCGCCGCTTGAGGCATGGCGGCCGCAACGCAGCGGCCGTTCGAGGCGAGGACCATGAGAGAGGCCGTAAGCAAGGTCGAGCCGCTTCAGCGCTCGAAGACCCAGGGGATCTCGCTCGACGACGTCGAGCGCGGCGTGGCGCAGGCGACGCGCGCGCTGATCAACCTGGCGCACGATGACGGGCATATCTGCTTCGAGCTCGAGGCGGATGCCACGATTCCGTCTGAATACGTCCTGTTCCACCACTTCCGCGGCACGCCCGTGCCCGAAGGCCTCGAGGCCAAGATCGGCAACTACCTGCGCCGCACCCAAGGCCGGCACGGCGGCTGGGCCCTCGTCCACGAGGGGCCGTTCGACATGAGCTGCACGGTCAAGGCGTATTTCGCCCTCAAGATGATCGGCGAGGACATCGAGGCGCCGTACATGCGCCGGGCCCGCGAGGCGATCCTGTCGCGCGGCGGCGCGGCCAACGCCAACGTCTTCACCCGCTTCATGCTGGCGCTCTACGGCGAGGTGCCCTGGCGCGCCGTGCCGGTGATGCCCGTGGAGGTGATGTTCCTGCCGAAGTGGTTCCCGTTCCACCTCGACAAGATCAGCTACTGGGCCCGCACCACCGTGGTGCCGCTGTTCGTGCTCCAGGCGACCAAGCCGCGCGCCCGCAACCCGCGCGGGATCAGCGTCCAGGAGCTGTTCATCACGCCGCCCGAGAGCGTCCGCACCTGGCCGGGCTCCCCGCACGCGACCTGGCCGTGGACGCCGATCTTCGGCTTCATCGACCGGATGCTGCAGCTGGTCGAGGACCGCCTGCCGCGCAAGAGCCGGCAGCGCGCCATGGAGAAGGCTCGCGCCTGGGTCAGCGAGCGCCTGAACGGCGAGGATGGCCTGGGGGCGATCTTCCCCGCCATGGTCAACTCGGTGCTGATGTACGAGGTGATGGGCTACCGGCCCGATCACCCGCAGGTCCGGGTCGCCTGCGACGCCATCGAGAAGCTGGTGGTCGAGAAGGCCGACGAGGCCTACGTCCAGCCCTGCGTCTCCCCGGTCTGGGATACGGCGCTGGCCGCCCACGCCCTGCTGGAGGCCGGCAGCCCCGAGGCCGAGGCGCAGGCCCGCGCCGGGCTCGACTGGCTGAAGCCCCGCCAGGTGCTCGACATCGTCGGCGACTGGGCGGCGCGCAAGCCGAAGGTCCGCCCCGGCGGCTGGGCGTTCCAGTACGCCAACGCGCATTACCCCGATCTCGACGACACCGCCGTGGTGGTGATGGCCATGGACCGGGCGATGCACCAGCATGGGCTGGTCGCCGGCATGCCGGACTACAAGGCCTCGATCGCCCGCGCCCGCGAATGGGTCGAGGGCCTGCAGTCGGAGGACGGTGGCTGGGCGGCGTTCGACGCCGACAACAACCACATGTACCTCAACCACATCCCGTTCTCGGACCACGGCGCGCTGCTCGACCCGCCGACCGCGGACGTCACCGCCCGCGTCGTCGGGATGCTGGCGCAGCTCGGCGAGACCCGGGAGACCTCCCGGGCGCTCGACCGCGGCGTGAACTACCTGCTGAACGACCAGGAGGAGGACGGCTCCTGGTACGGCCGCTGGGGCATGAACTTCATCTACGGCACCTGGTCGGTGCTGTGCGCCCTGAACGCTGCGGGGGTCGATTCCGCCGATCCGCGGATCCAGCGCTCGGTGTCGTGGCTGATCCGGATTCAGAACCCGGATGGCGGCTGGGGCGAGGACGCCTCATCCTACAAGATCGATCCGGCCTTCGAGGCGGGCTCGTCCACGGCTTCGCAGACCGCCTGGGCGCTTCTGGCCCTGATGGCGGCCGGTGCGGTCGACGACCCGGCGGTGACCCGCGGCATCAACTTCCTGACCCGCACGCAGGGCGCGGACGGGTTCTGGAACGAGGAGCGCTACACCGCCACGGGCTTCCCGCGGGTGTTCTACCTGCGGTACCATGGCTACCCTAAGTTCTTCCCGCTCTGGGCGATGGCGCGGTTCCGCAACCTGAAGCGCACCAACAGCCGGCGCGTCCAGTTCGGCATGTGACGCTTCCGGCGTCGAACCTCGGGCCGGCGCCACCGTTCGGGACGACGCCGGAGCGGATCGCAAGACTCCTTCCGCCCGCGAACCCCGGTATCCCGCACGTGGCTTCCTCCGACGACGATCCCGCGGCGCCGGCCCCTCGGCGTTCGCGGCTCCTTGCGGAGCTCGCCGGACTGGTCCACCAGCGCGCGATGATCGATCCTGCCGCGCCCGTCCTCGCCGTCACCGGTCTCGCCCGCGAGCGCCGTCTTGCGGCCGGGGAGGGGGTCGAGGCGGTCGGAGCCGGCGGCAACCCGCACCGCCTGCGTCAGCTCCTCGACGCGCGTCCGCAACCGGGCTGCCGCGCGGTGATCAGCTTCGGTATCGCGGGCGGCCTCGACCCGTCCCTGAAGCCCAGCGACGTGGTGGTGGGTACCGGGGTCATCGGCGAGGAAGGCCGGCGCGCCGCCGACCTCGACCTCTCAGCCACGCTGCTCAACGCCCTGGCGGGCATCGGCCCCCGGGTCATCCCGGCCGACCTCGCCGGCGTCGACACCGCCGTACTCGGGGTCGACGGCAAGGCGGACCTGCGCGCCCTGACCGGCGCCGCCGCCGTCGACATGGAATCCCACGTCGCCGCCGCCTTCGCGGGCCGCCATGGCCTGCCCTTCGCGGCCCTGCGGGTGATCTGCGATCCCGCCCACCAGGCGCTCCCGGCCTTCGCGGCCCAAGCGCTCACCCCGGACGGCGAGCCCGACATCGCCGCGGTCTTTTTTGCTTTTGCCCGGGGACGGGCCAGGATTGGCGACCTGATGCGGTTGGCCCGTGATTCGAACGCGGCCTTTGCGGCCCTCGGCAAGTGCCGCACGCGGTTGGGACCGGGGCTCGGGATTCCGGTGCCGCCTCATTCGGTGTCCGACTGACAGGTCCGCGATTGCTCGGTGCTGCACCCATGCCCCGGGAGACATCCGGTGGCGCATCGAACCCGATGCCAGAACAGAAAAAGACGCCGGCTTATTCGGCCAGCGTCAGGTGGGAGGAAACACGAGGCGGCGCGGGGGAAAAATCCCCGCGCCCGGTCTGAATCGGCGTTAGCCGGCCTTCTTGCTCAGGGACACCGCCACGAAGCGGGTCTGGCCCTTGCTGCTCTTCACCCGCATCAGCACCGCCTTGCGGCCGCTCGACTCCGCCGTGCGGATCTGCGCGGCGACGTCGGAGGGGCGGGTGACGCTCTGGCCACCTACGTCCAGGATCACGTCGCCGGCCTCGATGCCCTTAGCGGCGGCCGGACCGTCGGGATCGACCTGCACCACGGCGACGCCCTGCTCGGACAGGCCGACATCGGCGGCCGGCGCGAGGTTCAGGCCGAGCCGCGGCTGGCCGTTGCCCGAATCGTCGTCGCGGGTGGCGACCTTGGTGCCGTCGGTGGGCATGGCGCCCAGCGTCACCGTCGCGGTGTCGGTCTTGCCGCCCCGGAGATAGCTCAGCTCGACCTTGGCGCCGGGCTTCATGCCGGCGATCCGGCGTGAGAGCTCCCGGGCGCTGTCCACCGTGTCGCCGTTGACCTTCTCGATCACGTCGCCGGCCTTCAGCCCGGCCTGGGCCGCCGGGGTGCCGTTCTCGGCGTGGTCCACCAGGGCGCCCTTCGCCTTGTCGAGGCCGAGGCCGTCGGCGATGTCCTGCGTCACCGGCTGGATCTGCACGCCCAGGTAGCCGCGGGCGACCTTGCCGTCGGTGCGAAGCTGATCGACCACCGCTTGCACGGTCTCGGCCGGGATCGCGAAGGCCAGGCCGACGCTGCCGCCCGACGGGGACGCGATGGCGGTGTTCACGCCGACCACCTCACCGTTGACGTTGAAGGTCGGGCCGCCGGAATTGCCCTTGTTGATCGGGGCATCGATCTGCAGGAAGTCGTCGTACGGGCCGGCGCCGATGTCGCGGCCGCGGGCCGAGACGATGCCGGCCGTGACGGTGCCGCCGAGGCCGAACGGGTTGCCGATCGCCACCACCCAGTCACCGACCTGCGGGGCGGTCTTGCCGAACTGGACGTAGGGGAAGTTCGAGCCCTCATTGATCTTCAGGAGCGCGACATCGGTCTTGGCATCCTTGCCGATCACCTTCGCGTCGAGGGTGCGGCCGTCGTCCAGGGTCACCTGCACGGTCTTGGCGTGGTCGACCACGTGGTTATTGGTCACCACGTAGCCGTCGGCCGAGATGATGAAGCCGGAGCCGACCGCGCCGCGGGAGCCCTGGCGCTGCTGCGGCTGGGGCTGGCCGCCCGGACCGTTCTGGCCGAAGCGACGGAAGAACTCGCGCAGCTGCGGCGGCACGTTCTGGAGGTTGCGGCCCTGGCCGGGGCCATCCTCATCCTCGCCCGGCGCCGAGTCGTCGAGCTTGACCTTCACCGAGACGACACCCGGCTTCACCTTGTTGACGATGCCGGCGAACGAGCCGGGCGGGTGCTCCGGAGCCTCGATCGGGGTCTTGGGCAGGGCCTGGGCGTAGGCGGGGGTCACGGAGGGCAGGGTGGTGCCGAGGGCTCCGCCGGCGATCAGCGCGGCAGCAGCCACCGAGGCGAGAGCGCGGCGCGAGGTCCGGCCGGACAGCGAGCTTTGGGGACGGGTCTCGGTCATGGGAATCGCAACCTCTTGAAACGGATCGGGGCGACGCCGGGGGACGCGGCGTTCGATGCGATCGGTCTAACGGGCGGCGCCTGACCCCCGCGTGGCGGTCAAATTACGGTTTGGACATGTGCGCCGATCCGGGCCGAGGCGGCCATGGCCGGCTCTCGGACGGTAGCCTGGCGGAGCTGTGTTTGGGGGCGGCTCGGGGCGAAATCCGCCGCGTGTGCCACGTGTCACCGCGCGCTCGGGATGTCGCGCTACAGTCCGATCGATTCCGGCAGGCGGCTACAACCTTTGGCTCTGCCGGCTGGTGTCGCGTGAGATGCGTGAGGATCGGGTGATGAAGGCGATGTTTGCTGTGGTCCTGCTGTTGGGTTCGGTAACTGCCGCTATGGCAGCTGATGGGTACTCGGATTATCGGAACTATTTCAACGAAAAGCCGGCTGTCGGCGATCGGACCAAGCTGAAGCCCGCGCGAGCGACGTCCCATTCCAGGGAGGCGGTCGATACGCGGCGCTACGAGGACGGCGTTGCTGACGGAAAACTGGACAACCTGAAGCCGGGCTATCGGAACCGGGCCGGGATCTACGTGCCGCCCGACTATTCCACCCACCCGCGCGGCCCGACGGGCGACGGTTTCGGCAGCGCGAGCAGCGATTCGTATGGCAGCGTGAGCGCGCCCAACCCGTTCGCGGGTCCCCTCGGTACCCGTCGCTGAAAACGCCTCGCCGGGCTTGCCGCCCTACTGGACCGCTCGGTACGACACCCCGAGCCGTTCGCTCACCGCGGCCAGGCGTCTGTCGCGTGTCCATATTCGGGAGCCCGGCATCAGCTTCGCCGATGCCAGGAGATGTGCGTCCACATAGCCGATGCCGAGGCCGTGCAACGCGTGCTCCGCGATCAGGAGCATGACTTCATCGTGGGCCGCGACGTCGGCCGGCGGCATGTCTTCCAGGGTCGCGATGACGCGTTCGCGGTCGCGGATGCTGCCCAGCGCCAGTTCACCGATGACGAAGGGATGAACACGCTGGCTCATGTCGGTCAGGATCGCGGTGACGGATGGATCCGTCGCCGCGAGGTGATCGATCCAGATGTTCGTATCGATAATGATCACGGTTCGGAGCGTCGGCGCGTCCCGGCCTGGGCGTTCGAATCGCTCCCCCCAAGCAGGATCATGCGCCGGGACGCCTCACGCTGGACCAGCGCGCGCAGGGCCTCACGGACGAGTTCCGACTTCTCCGTGATGCCTGTGTAGTGCTGCGCCTTAGCAAGCAAATCATCGTCTAGGTTGATCGTCGTCCGCATCACGTTCTCCCCAGCGAAGCATCGATTATGACATCATATCATGTCGTTTTCCATGCCGAACCGCGCTCGACCGCTGCTCGGTGGTTCGTTGTCGAGATGCCGCGGGTTCCCGAAGGACACGGCCGCTGGCAGTGCACGCAGTCCGTCCGAGGCTTTTGGATTGGTTTGTCCGCGAGGAGCTTTGACAATGGGATCGAGCGTTTCGGACCACACAGGCCAGGTTCGACGGCATGCGCCGATCTCTCACCAGGGTAACAGCCGCGACGGCGGCACGGAAGGATAGAACCGGGTCGCAGAGGGGCATCCTCCCTCCAGAGATTCCGAGTTTCCGCAGACGCTTCAGCTGCTACCCTGTCTTCCCCGGGGCGCCGTAGGCGAGCCCGGGATCCAGAGCCGCGGACGGCGCAAGTCACCAATTCGATAATGGTTCTGGATCCCGGGCTCCGCTTCGCGGCCCCGGGATGACGAAGCTGTTTTCAGAACGGCCTTTGCAAAGACCCATGGGTCACCGGCCAAGCGGGGCAGTGATATGCCGACCGCTGCTGCAAACACCTTGAATGGGCTCGGTGCGAACTCGCTATGAGCGAAGCGATCAGCCCCCGCTCAACCGGGCCAGCGCCTCCTCGATCTTCACCAGCCGCGCGGACTCGGCCTCCCGGCGCTCGCGGTTCTCCTCGATGATATCCTCGGGGGCGCGGGCGACGAAATCGGCGTTGCCGAGCTTGGCGTCGACCTTCTTGATCTCCCCTTGCGCCTTGCCCTGCTCCTTCTTCAGGCGCGCGACCTCGCCGGCGAGGTCGACGATGCCTTCGAGCGGCAGGGCCGCGACGCTGCCGCGCACGAGGAGCTGCACCGCGTTCTTCGGCGGCGTCTCCGAGACCGTGATCTCCGAGAGCCGGGCCAGGCGCAGCAGCGTGTCCCGCCAGGCCTCGACCCGGGTCCGCACCTCCGGGGAGGCCCCGACCATCACCAGGGGGATCTGCGCCGCGGCCGGGACGCTGGTCTCGGAGCGGGCCGAGCGCACCTGGCTGACGAGGTCGACCACGAAGCCGACTTCGGCCTCGGCGTCGGCATCCGCGAGGCCTGCGAGATCTGGCCAGGCCGCAAGTGCCAGGAGGCCGCGCTCGGGGACCGCGGCGCCCTTAATCGCCCAGAGTTCCTCCGTGAGGAACGGCATGAACGGATGCAGCAGCTTGGCGACCTGATCGATCAGGAATGCCACCGTCGCCTGGGTCTCGGCCCGGACGGCCGGATCGACGTTCTCGCCCTGCAGCACCGGCTTGGCGAGTTCGAGGTACCAATCACAGAATATATTCCAGACGAACCGGTAGGCGGCGCCGGCCGCGTCGTTGAACTGGTAGGCTTCGAGCGCCGCCGTGACCTCACCCACGGCGCGCGCGGCCTCGGTGAGCGCCCAGCGGTTGATCGCCCCGGTGATCGCCCGCGGGTCGTAGGCGGGGTCGAGCTGGCAGCCGTTCAGCTCGGCGAAGCGGGCGGCGTTCCAGAGCTTGGTCGCGAAGTTGCGGTAGCCCTGGACCCGGTCGGCCGAGAGCTTGATGTCGCGACCCTGGACCGCGAGCGCGCACAGGGTGAAGCGCAGGGCGTCGGCGCCGACCTGATCGATCAGCTCGAGGGGATCGACGACGTTGCCCTTCGACTTCGACATCTTGGCGCCGGAGGCGTCGCGCACCAGCGTGTGCAGGTAGACCGTCTCGAACGGCGCCCGATCGGTGAGGTGCAGGCCCATCATCATCATCCGGGCGACCCAGAAGAACAGAATGTCCTTGCCGGTCACCAGGGCGTTGGTTGGGTAATAGCGGGCGTATTCCGGGGTCGAATCCGGCCAGCCCAGGGTCGAGAACGGCCAGAGCGCGGAGGAGAACCACGTGTCGAGGACATCCGCGTCGCGGGTCAGCGCCACGGGGCCGCCGTGCTCGGCCGCGGCCAGCGCCAGGGCCTCGGCCTCGCTCTCGGCCACGAAGATCCCGCCGGCGTCATCGTACCAGACCGGGATCTGGTGGCCCCACCAGAGCTGGCGCGAGATGCACCAGGGCTCGATGTTGGTGAGCCACTGGAAGAAGGTCTTTTCGTAATTCTCCGGGACGAACTTGGTCTGTCCGTCACGCACCGCTTGGAGCGCGCGCTCGGCCAGCGGCTTGACGTTCACGTACCACTGATCGGTGAGATAGGGCTCGATCACCACGCCCGAGCGGTCGCCGTGCGGCACCGCATGGGTGTTGGGCTCGACCGCGCGCAGGCGGCCGTGCGCCTCCATCAGGGCGACGACCTCCTTGCGCGCCCGCGCCCGATCGAGGCCGTGCAGCGCCAGGGCCTCGGGCTCGGGCGAAGTGTCGGCCAGGAACGCCGCGTTGCCGTCGAGCAGCATACGGCCCTCGGGGTCGAGGATGTTGATCACCCCGAGGTTGCAGCGCCGGCCGACGTCAAAGTCGTTGAAGTCGTGGGCCGGCGTGATTTTGACCGCGCCGGTGCCCTTCTCGGGGTCGGAATAGGTGTCGGCGACGATCGGGATCAGGCGGCCGACCAGCGGCAGGCGGACCTGCTTGCCGACCAGCGCCGTGTAGCGCGCGTCCTCCGGGTGGACCGCGATGCCGGTATCGCCCAGCATCGTCTCGGGCCGCGTGGTGGCGACCGTGATGACCTCGCCGGTCTCGGCCCCGTTCGCGTCGACGATCGGATAGTCGAAGTGCCAGAGATGGCCCTTCGTCTCGATCTGCTGGACCTCCAGGTCGGAGATCGCGGTCTGGAACTTCGGATCCCAGTTCACCAGCCGCTTGTCGCGGTAGATCAGGCCCTGGCGGTGCAGGTCCACGAAGGTCTTGAGCACGGCGCGGCTCAGGCCCTCGTCCATGGTGAAGCGCTCGCGCGACCAGTCGCAGGACGCGCCGAGCCGCTTCAGCTGGTTGACGATGGCGCCGCCGGATTCGGCCTTCCAGGCCCAGACCTTCTCCACGAAGGCGGCGCGGCCGATCTCGCGGCGGCCCGGCTCCTGGCGCTCCATCATCCGGCGCTCCACCACCATCTGGGTGGCGATGCCGGCGTGGTCGGTGCCGGGCTGCCAGAGCACGTCCTTGCCGCGCATCCGCTCGAACCGGCAGAGCACGTCCTGCAGCGTGTTGTTGAGGGCGTGGCCCATATGCAGAGAGCCCGTCACGTTCGGCGGCGGGATCACGATGCAGTAGGGGGGCGCTCCGGCGCGCTCGGGCCGGCCGGCGCGGAAGGCGTCCGCGTCCGCCCAGGCGGCTGAGATCCGCGCCTCGACGGAGGCGGGCTCGAAGGTCTTGTCCATCATCGCAGGTATGGGCCGGCGCTCGTCCAACAGGGTTGGACCCGCTTTCGACCGTCAGGCCGCGTCCGTCAACACACACCCGGCACCGGGCAGGCCCGATGCCGAAGGGCAGGGCGCTCAGCGGCCGCGCGAGACCCGCTCGATCTCGGCCCGGACCAGCCGCTCGACCACGGCCGGGAGGTTGTCGTCCAGCCAGGACTTGAGCATCGGCCGGAGCATGTCCTTGACCAGGTCCTCGAGCGTGCGGGCGTTCTGGGTCAGGACCGTGTGGGCCAGCAGGTTGAAGGCGCCGTTGACGCTGGCGTCGGTCGCCGCCGAGACCAGGGTCTCGGCCTCCGGCTCCGGCCGCGGCGGCGCCTGGAAGACCGGCTGCGGCTGCGGCTGCGGGCTCGGCTGCGCGGGCGGCGGCTCGGGCTCGGGCTCCGGCTCGGCGAACGCCTCGTCCTCGAAGTCGATCGCGTCGAAGTCGAGGGGGGCCGGGGG
>NZ_VRVA01000011.1:0-110512 GCF_008039945.1 Methylobacterium sp. WL64 | reverse complement strand
CTCCCCAGCCGTCCCCCCAACCCCTTGGGCCGGCTTCGCCTTGGCCGGGTCGGCCGGGGCCGAGACCGCGATGCGCAGGGTCGGGCAGGCCTTGGCCAGGGCCGCCAGGGCGTCGAGCACCGGGTAGAAGGCCGGCCCGAGGGTCGCACTGCCGGTTGGGAAGCGCAGGGACGTCCCGGCGATCGCGGCGCCCGCCTCCGCCCGGCAGGCGGCCGGGTCGCGGGTCTCGGCGGGCTGGCGGGCCGTGACGGCGGCCCGCCCGGTCCAGCCGGGGGGTAGCACCTCGGCCAGGCGCTCCGGCGTCCGGGACGCGGCCTCGCGGTAGAGGCTTTCGCCGGTGAGCGTCAGCGCCCGGTCCGAGACCGCCACCTCCCCGGCCGCGAGGTTGGCCACCAGGGGGGCGGCCGCCGCCAGCGCGGCGCCGAGGTCCGGCGGGGCGCCGTCGGCCAGGCGCGTCCGGTCGATCACCGGCTCGCGGAACAGGCGCGGGCGCAGGGCGGCCAGCACCCGCTCCCGGGTGGCGTCGTCGGGCAGGTGGCCGGTGAGCGTGACCGCCTCCGGGGTCCGGCGGATCGCAACCCGGTAGGGCGAGAGCGGCCGTGCCGCCAGCGTCACCGGGCCGGGCTTCACGCCGGCGGGCCGGGCCTCGCGCATCAGCGCGGCGGCGTCGGGAATCGCCTGAGCGTCGATGGCGTCGCCGGTGACCGAGACGGAATCGTCCGCGAAGGTGACGGTGCCGGACTGGATCAGCTCGGCCAGCCGGAACGCGAAGCCGATCAGGGTCTTTGGGTCGATCGCCGGGTCGAGCCCCCGGGCGGTGAGCAGCCGGTCCTGCACGCTGCCCCCCGGGACCGCTTCGGCGGCCGCCCGCAGGGCCGCCTCCCGGTCCGCCGCGGAGGGCGCGAACCCGTCGAGCACGATTCCCCGGGCCGACTTCGCCACCGAGAACCGGAACTGCGCCACCGCGGGCGGCACGATCTCGATCCGCCCGACGCTGAACCCGGCCGGCGGGTTCGCCAGGGCGGTCCGCAGCGCCTCGTAGGCCGGCACGTCCAGGGCCTCGCCGGACAGGCTGAGCACCGTGTCGCTGAGCGCCGCCCGGCCGCCCTTGGCGAGCCCGGACAGCCGCGCTGCCAAAAACGCCGCCGCGCTGGCGAAATCGGGCGGCGCGCCCCGGGCCGCCCGGGCGGTGTCGTCGAGGGCGGTGCCGGGCGCCAGCGCCCCGGTGATCCGCGCCTCCAGGGCCTGCCGTCCGATCTGCGCCGGGCGGCTGCCCTCCAGCGCCACCCGGGCCGAGCCGGTGCGGATCGCCGCCCACAGGAACGGCGCGGCGGTCTCCACCAGGCCGATCTCCGAGACGATTCGCCGGGGGCCGTCCAGGGCGGCGAGCTTGGCCAGCACCGTCTCGCGCTCGCCGACATCCGGAGCCTCGCCCTCAGCCGCCAGGTCGCGTCCGCGCGCCTCCAGCCGCAGCCAGGGCTCGCCGGCGGCCGTGGCGGTGCCGGACGCGACCCGCGCGCCGGCCGCGTCGAGGGCGTCGGCGATCTGCGGGGTGGCGAACAGCGTCGCGCCGGCCCAGATCAGCGCGAGCGCGGGCAGGCCGGCGAGCCAGCCGGCGCGGCGCAAGCCTTGAGCGAACTCTTCTGGCAACGGCACAATCGTTGGTTAAAGCGGATCCGGGCCGCGAGACCATACCGGCAATCCGGCAGGATGAAGGCCTTTTCTTCAACGGACCAGGCTGGAATTCCTCGAAGGCCGGCAGACCAGCCGCAGGGACGGATCGCAGGCTGCGCGCGGCTTTCGCGTGCGCCCGCCTCAAAAAAGCACGGCGCTTGCATCATCCCGGCCATCACCACGAGACTACGCCACGGAGTGTGTCGCTTGGCCCGGACCGTCTGCCCGCACGATTGCCCCTCGGCCTGCAGCCTGGACGTGCAGGTGGCGGACGGCCGCGTCGTCTCGGTGAAGGGGGGCGACAACCCCTACACGGCCGGGGTGATCTGCGCGAAGGTCAGCCGCTACGGCGAGCGGGTCCACCACCCGGACCGGATTCTCGGGCCGCTGGAACGCGTCGGCGAGAAGGGCAGCGGCCAGTGGCGGCCGATCACCTGGGACGCGGCCCTCGACCGGCTGGCCGCGGCCTTCCGCGAGACGGCCGAGCGCCACGGTCCGGAGGCGGTCTGGCCGTACAATTCCGGCGGCACGATGGGCCTGGTCCAGCGCGACGGCATCCACCGGTTGACCCACGTGATGGGCTATTCCCGGCGCAAGCGCACCATCTGCACCGCCATCGCCATCGCCGGCTGGAGCGCCGGGATCGGCCGCATCGCGGGTCCGGACCCGAGGGAGATGGCGCTCTCCGACCTGATCGTGGTCTGGGGCGGCAACCCCGTGAGCACCCAGGTCAACGCGATGAGCCACATCAGCCGGGCCCGCAAGACGCGCGGCGCCAAGCTGGTGGTGATCGACCCCTACCGCACCGGCACCGCCGCGGCGGCCGACCTCCACCTCGCCCCCCGGCCCGGCACCGACGGGGCGCTGGCCTGCGCGGTGCTCCACGTGCTGTTCCGCGACGGTCACGCCGACCGGGCCTACCTCGCGGCCCATGCCGAGGACACGGCGGCGCTGGAGGCGCATCTCGCCACGCGCGATCCGGCCTGGGCGGCCGCGATCACCGGCCTCACGGTCGCCGAGATCGAGGCGTTCGCGGCGCTCTACGGCTCGACGCCGCGCAGCTACATCCGCTGCGGCTTCGGCTTCACCCGGACGCATAACGGCGCGGTCAACCTGCACGCGGTGACCTGCCTGCCCACCGTGACCGGCGCCTGGCAGCACGAGGGCGGCGGCGCCCTCTGGCAGAACGCCGCGATCTTCAACTGGGACAAGACCCTGACCGAGGGCCTCGACGCCAAGGCCCCGGGGGTGCGCGAACTCGACATGAGCCGGATCGGCGCGATCCTGGCCGACGATCCCGACGCCCTGCAGGGCGGGCCGCCGGTGCGCGCGATGCTGATCCAGTCGGCGAACCCGGCCGCCTCGGCTCCCGACAGCAACCGGGTGCGCGCCGGGCTGCTGCGGCCGGACGTGTTCGTGGCCGTGCACGAGCAGTTCATGACCGAGACGGCGGCGCTAGCCGACCTCGTCCTGCCGGCCACCACCTTCCTGGAGCACGACGACATCTACGGGGCCGGCGGGCACAGCCACATCCAGTCCGGGCCGGCCCTCCTGCCGCCGCCGGGGGAATGCCGCTCCAACCACGACCTGATCGCCGCCCTCGCCGGCCGGCTCGGGGCCGGGCATGCGGGCTTCGACCTGAACGCCCGGGATCTGGCCGACGCGACCCTGGCCCGCTCGGGCTGGGGCGGCCTCGGCCGGCTGGAGCAGGAGCGCTGGATCGACGCGCAGCCGGGCTTTGCCGAGAGCCATTTCCTCACCGGCTTCGGCCACCCGGACGGGCGGTTCCGGTTCGGGCCGGACTGGTCGGCGCTCGGGCCGCGCGCCGCCGGCATGCCGGCCCTGCCCGACCATTGGGCGGTCTCGGAGCCGGCCGACGCCGAGCGTCCGTTCCGGATGGTGGCGCCCCCGGCCCGCCAGTTCCTCAACACGACCTTCTCGAACAGCCCGGAATCGATCCGGCGCGAGGGCCGCCCGACCTGCCTGCTCCATCCGGAGGACGGCGCCCGCCTCGGGATCGCCACCGGGGACGCGGTGGAGATCGGCAACACCCGCGGCCAGGTCCGGCTGCACGCGCGCCTCGCGGAGGGGCAGCCGCCCGGGATCGTGGTGGTCGAGAGCCTGTGGCCGGCGGCCTCGTTCTCGGGCGGGCGCGGCATCAACGCGCTGATCGGCGACACGCCGGCCGCCCCCAACGACGGCGCCACGTTCCACGACACCGCGGTGTGGGTGCGGGCGGCCTGACGCGACGGCCCGACCCGGCCCTTCAATCAGCAGCGGGAACCGAGACGGCGGAACCCACCCGAATCGGTTGTGTTGGCCCAGGACACACCGTCTCGTGGAATCCGACAGCCATGCGGGTCATCCTCGCCGCCGCCCTGCTGGTCCCGTTCGCCGCTCCGGCCTGGGCCCAGAACCTGTCCGCCACCGCGACGGTCCCCGCGGCGGCCTCCCTGGAGCCGCTGACGGCGACCGCTAACCCGGGACAGCTCAGCCTCGGCGGCGGCTCCACCTCCGGCCCGTTCCCGACCCTCTCGGCCCAGGGCGGCGGCCTCGTGAATGCCGGGCAGCTGAGCTTCGGCGGCGGCGGTTCCGGGGGCGGCAGCATCGCGCCGCCGACAGGCGCCACCAGCGCCGGCACGGCCCGGCTGGGCCTCTCGGGATCCGGATCGACCGGCGGCGCCGGCGTCACCGGAACGCCATCGAGTTCGAGCGGAACCGGGAGCACGATCGGCGCGACCGGCACGCGCAACGGCTTCAACACGTCGACGCGTTCGGCGATCGGGTCGATCTCGGGCAACGCTCTCTCGAACTTCGGGACGGGGGGCTTCGGCGGCGGCTCGGCCATCGGCACGAGCCTGAACACCAATGCGACCTCGGCCTCGGCGGTGGCCTCCGGGGCGGGCGGATTCGGGACCGGGGCCGGGATCGGCGCCAGCTCGACGGGGCTGACCGCCGTCGACCCGGCCGTGACCGCGGCGTCCGCCACAGCCACCGCCACCGGGGGCGGCGCGTTCGGCGGCGCCGGCATCGCGGGCGCTGCGAACGCGGCGCCGGTCCAGGACCTCGCCGGGGCCGACACCGTGGCCCGTGGCGGCGGCGGAGCGGTCGGCGGCGCCGGCATCGCGGCCGGGACCGGCCAGACCGACACCGCCTGCAACGGACCGCTCGCGGTGGCCTGCTTCGGCGCCGCGAACGCGTTCTGAGGCCGTCGCGAGGACTGGCTGCCGTTGCTTCAGGTCCGGCACCTCGGCCGGGATGGGAGGCGACGATGCGAGACGTCAGGAGACCCGTTATGCTGGGCCGCGTTTCATGTGCGGCCGTTCCCGCCATGGGCCTGTCGAGCGCAGCGTTGGCCCGCGATGCCGCGTCCGCGACCCAGGGTGCCAAGGGCCGGACCGGCGCCCTCCACGGCATCGGGTTCAACGCCCCGCGATTCGGCTCCGATCTCCGTACCTCTAAAGACCAGCCCTATACGTGGCCGGTGAGCGACCGATATCATCCGGTCTCCAAGCCGTTCTACGGCCGGGCTTACTGAGATTCACCCGACCGGCGCGCCCCGGCGTGCCGGTCACCGTCCTGCGGGGAGAAGCGGAGAGAGCGACATGCCGGTGCGGTCTCGGCTGATCCTGGTCGTCCTGGTCTGCGCCCCCGTCTCCGCGCTGGCGGGCGAGTTCGCGCTGACGGCGCCCGCGCAGGGGATGATGATGCCCCCGCCGGATCCCGGCATGGCAAACAGCGCGCCGAGCCAGGCGCCCCCGGCCGATGCGGGCGCCCCGGCGCCGGCGCAACCCGCGACCGCCGACCCGGCCGCCGGCCGCAGACGGTTTCAGGTGCTCGGCAGCGGCTTTCCTGCGACGGATGGAAAGTTGCCGAATCAGCGGACCGGTCCCCGCCGGGCCCATGTGGTGCACGACATCTGCATTGGGTGCTGAGCGGATCCCCTCGCCTTCCGCCGTCTGACACCGGGTATCACTGCAGGGCGCTCGATCGGGTGTTGGCCCGGATCCAGCCCGGTGAGAGCACGTCGCCCTCCTCGGTGATGATCCAGGGCTGCGCGTCCTCCAAGGCGATCGCCTCGGCCGCCGCCGCAAGCGCCTCACGCAGGGTCGCGTAGGGGCGCCCTTCGGCGGACCGCCCACGCGAGCGGTTCGGCCACACGGTCAACTCGGCACGCTTGTCGAGGTCTGCAGGCGTCATGGGCGCGCTCCGGATGACGTCAGAATTGAACTCTGTCTAACCGGCTCATGTGACGTGAGCCTGGCGTTCGTGTTGCCGGTTCGTGTCGCGAACGCTGCGAGGCCTGCCCACCGCCGCGATCCGTGCGACGTGGCGCCCGGGCCGGCCCCTCACGATCCGGAGCATCCGGCTCCGAACCGACGCCTCGTCAGGAGATGTCGCGCGCCGCCGACCTCCTACAAGGGGGAGGCGCCGAGGTTCGGGAGAACTTTTTTCTACGCTGCCGGGCGGCGCTTCACGTTTCGTCTGCCCAGTCCGACCGTCGTGGTGCCGGCGCGGGCGCGCGAGCACGTGTTCGAGGGTGAGCGATCACGGCCGCCGAACGGCGGAGGGCGGCAGTGCTGCCCGAAGGAACCGCAGGCTTCTCTCGCCGGGACCTGCGTGGTGAAATAAACTTTCGCGCGAGATCAATTTATCTTTTCCAGTTCATGGACGGCAATTTAGTTCAATTGTCTCGAATGCATGGCGCGATCTGCCCCGGAACACGGGTATCGCTCGGGCGATCGCGCGAAAACTGCATAACCGTTCCGGCGATGCGTTATGTTGCAATGCGAAATGATCATACCGCAGCGCACAAATCCGTGGTCTCATGCACTCAGCGATTGCATCCCGCGATCGAACCGGAGTCGCACCATGCGCACGATCCTCATCCTCGCGTCGGCGGCGCTCACCTCTGCCGCCATCTTCACCGCCCCGGCCTTCGCGCAGGACGACCTCCACCTGACGCCGCCGCTGTATCGCGACCAGGCCCGCGCGACCACGCAGGCGCGCTCGGCTCACGATCTGACCACCACCCCCCAGCCCGTGTCGGCCACGCATGCCGGTCGCATCCCGGTGGCCGCCGTCGTCCGGCCAATGGACCAGGCCTCGGCCGAATCGGCTCGCTGAACTCGTCGCGCCGCGTTGAGCCGGACCAGGATCCGGTTCGGCGTATCGGCTATCGGACGAGGTGCAGGTCCTGCGCAGCCAGACTCGGTGAGACGCCGCGCTCGATCAGGCGGCGGGTCCGGGCGCACTGCTCCGGTCCTGTGTTCAGCACAGCGCTCGTGGCGTGGTAGCTCTCCAGCCACAGGTCGAGCCACGCAGAGTGCATCGCAACCGCGAGAAGGGCCGCGTTCTCGGCCTGGCGGATGCCGAGCCGGATGGCTTCGTCCATCAAGCGTCCAACTTCGCCGTACATCATCGGCACCTCCACGTCCCGGATAGAGCGCGCGCCGCCGAAGGAGAGACCCGTTCAGCGTGAGCGAGCGCGTGGCATCAAGGACTGAGAGCCGCTCCCGATCGCAATGTGATCGGAAACGGCCCCCGCAGACGGCGTCAGGACATGTCTCGTCCAAACGCGACCGGAGGCGACGGCCCCGAAGGGCCGGGTCTTCCGGTGCCTGCGCTCAGTGCGACGCCTGGTCAGCGGCGTTCTGCGTCTCCTGGCCCATCTGCTGGGCCGCATCCTGACCTTGCTTGACCGCCTTGCGGGTCTCGTCGACACCCTGCTGCATCGCAGCTTTGGCGCGCTCGGCCCCCTGTTGCATCGCACCCTGCGTGAGGCCGCCGAGTTCCTTGGCCTGGGACTGCATCGCGGCGAACCGCTCGCGCACGTATTCGGCCTGGAGTTGCATCGCTTCCGGGAAGGACTTGGCGGCTGCGAGCTTCTGCGCGAGGTCGAACGCCGCACGGACGTTCTGTTCGGCATAGTCCAGGCTGCGGGCGTAGATGTCCGAAGCATTGGTCCGGGTCAGGTCCGTCGAGCCCTGAAGGGTATCGGTGGCGCGGCGTGCCGAACCGATGAACGTTCCGAACGCCTTGCGGGCCTGCTCGACACTGGTTTCGGCCAGATCGCGCATCTGCGGCGGGACCTCGAAGCTGGGAATGTTAGCCATGACTGGTCTCCTTCGGCCGCACGTCTGGCCGCGGCCATGGCTGTTGTGCACTGCACAAGCGATAAGGTCCAGGGATGGGCGCGTGACGGGACCCCCGATTCTGTCAGATCTCCGTCTCGCGCCGGACGACCGCGTCCTCGCCACCGCCCTTCTGCGACAGCCCGACCTCGGGCGCGTCGTCGCTGGTCGGCAAGGGCTTGTTGGAGGCGCCCGGCTCGGCCTCCGCGGGGCCGGTCTCCACCTCCGGGTCGACCGGAGGCAATGTCCGATCCGGTACGCTCGTGGGCTCTCGCGAATCAGTCATGCGTGGCCTCCCTGGTCCGGGGAAACGTCGCGACCGCCTTGCGGGTCCCGGAGCGCCCGCGTCGGTGGGCAGTATCGCGTGCGCCGCGCTATATGCGGGCGGGGATTTGAGGAGAGCGTCGTGTTCACCGTCAAGGGGATCGATCCGTCCGGCCGCGTCATGACCTTCGCGTGCGGGACCGACGAGCAGGCCATGGAGAAGACCTGGGAACTCGTCCGGCGCGGGTTCCGGGAGATCGTGGTCGCCGATCCCAAGGGTAAGGAGATGTCGGCGGCCGCGTTCGAGCGGTCCCTGGATATCGACTGGGGCGAGTGAGCCGCCCCGGCGCGCGACGTTCGTTTCGCGGCGCCGTGGGGCGGGTGCCGGCACCCGCCCGCGTGGATGCGCCTCGCGCGCATCGTCCTTGTCCGAAAGCCGGCGGCCGCCTTCCGGAACGCGGCTTCAGCGGTTGCCGAGTGCCGGACCGCCCGCTGTGCCGCCGGTGCCGGGCGGGCCGCTCGTCGGCGTGCCGCCGATATTCACCCCCGGTGTCGTGCCCGGGACGGAGGAGTTGCTGGGATTGGCCGTCGCGCCCGTGGTGATCGGGGCGCCGGGTCCGCTGCCCACCGTGCCGGCTCCGACGCCGCCTGTGGTGGGCGGTGCGGTGACCCCTGTATTGCCGGCCCCCCCGGTGGTCACCTGCGCGGCGGCCGGTCCGGCCAGCAGGAGGGTCAGGGCGCCCGAGAGCGCCAACGTCGTACGGGTCATGGGTTCGTCCGTTCCTTGCGGTCGGACGCCAACGGGCGCGGGCCGCCGAAGTTCGACCCGATCCGCCGCCAGCCGGTTCAGTGCAGCTCGTAGCAGTTGGTGATCACGCGCGGATTGCGGGTCACGTCGTACAGGATCGAGCACTGAACCAGGTACCGCGTGTCCTTCCTCCGAAACAGGATCAGGGACGATCGGTTGTCGAAGGTGCCGGTGTAGCCGGCGATCTCCCAGCCGTCGGCGCTGAGCCGTTCGACGGTGAGCGGCTCGGCGGCGTCGGCCGCCAGGACCGACGCCAGCGAGGCGGCCAGGCCCAGGCACACCCGCATCGGCCGGGGCGCCCGCACGATACCGGCGGTCTTCACAGGCCCGACACGTCGTCGATGTCCGGCGCCGGCTCTCGTCCCGGTGGCGCGGGATCGTCCTCCGGAGCCGGAGGCAATCGCGGCGGCGGCATGTCGCCGGTATTGGGCGGCATCGGCAGGCCCTGGGGCAGCTCGGGTTCAGGCGCCTCGTCGGCGCCGGGTGATCTCGGATCGGGCATGGCGGGTCCCCCCGGGGGCGGTGCCGCGTCCCGCGATTGGCGGGCCCGGCACGGACAGAACGGTTGTCCGGCGCGAAGGTGCCCGCCGAATGGCCAAGGCAACCGTTTTGGCCTCTCACGGTTCTGTCTCGGCGTGGTCGGTCCCGGCGGCGCGAGCGAGAGTGACCCCGTGCCCTGTTGCCTTGTCCCGATCCTGACCGCGACCCTGATCGTCGGCGTCCTGACACCAGCCCTCGCGGGTACGAAGAAGATCAAGATACCGAATCGCTACGACGGCGCCTGGACCATCGTGGCGACGACCTCCGAAGGGCCCTGCGCGGCCTCGACGAGCTATCAGGTCCAGATCAAGGACAGCGACGCCTCGATCCCGGGGGACGACGTCGATATCGACGGCGGCGTCTCGTCGAGCGGTCGCGTCGCGGCCACGATCACCAGCGGCTCGAACACGGTGCCGATCGACGGCAGCCTCGACACGCAGGGCGCCGGCAGCGGCACGTGGAGGTCGACCGGCGGGATCGTCACCTGCAGCGGCCGCTGGAACGCGCGGCGCTCCGGCTGACAGGCGCGCCGGCCGGGGGAATCTCCGGTCGGAGGGATCTCAGGCCGGCCGGCGACGGAGGCTCGGCCGGTCGGGTTCCGGCTCGTTCGTCGTCGCGCCGATCTCCTCCGCCTTGCGCCACACGGAGCGGCAGACGAGGATCTCGGCGCTGGCGTCGATGTTGAGCACGAAGTGCTCCGGCACGATCTCGGCGTTCGGAAGGGCGACGCGGACGCCGCCCAGCGAGCGATCGTAGACGATGCAAGGCAGGCTGCGGTGCTCGTCGATGGAGATGCTGCCGGTCTCGTTCAGCACCGTGCGCGGGGCGCTCCGTCGATCAAGCATTGCCGTCTCGTGAACTGCGAAGCGCGCAGGATTGGCGCGTCGGGTTCAGAACCGGTTCCGGAAATGCATCGGATTGTCCGCGTCCGCCCTCAAAGGAGGGTGCGAGGCCTCACTATCCGGTGACCACCCCGACCAGCGTCGCCAGGAACCCGAGGGCGACGGCGCCGATCCCGCTCATGAACATCACGTCCCAGCCCGCGAAGTCCTTCGACCGGGGCGCGCGGGTGAAGGCGAACGCGGTGACCGCGACGCCGCACACGATGAGGGCGACGGCGATGGTGATCGGTGTGGACATGGCGTGTTCCTCCGACGCCGGCTTGCTGGCCCTTTGGGCTCTTGTCAGGACGATTGCAGCCGGCGTGATCTGCTTTCAGGACGTCCGTCCTCGAAACATGACAGACGTTCCAAGTGGGAACAAGGCCATAATCTGTTCTGCACTGCAGAACGACGGTGGAGCGCGCCGCGTTATCTGGCACCCGCGGCGGTTATTCCAAGCGAAAAACCTGGAAGGTCCCTCTGCTTACGGTGGTGGGCCGAGCCCCTCAATCCACAAAGACCCGAACGCCGTCCGTGTTGAGGATGTCCCGCTGGTCGGCGCACCATTGGTCCGCTCCGACCTCCGCGATGGTCTTGGCGACGCGTTGGCCTTCCTCCGCGATGGCGGCCTGAGCCCTTCGACGGCCGAGGGCGGCGTCGAGGGCCCTTCGCACCGTCCGGGACAGACCCTCGGACACCGTGTCGTCCACGGTGTAGATCTTGCGGCAATACAGGACGATGCCGGCCTGGGCGCCGATGATCCGCACCAGCCCCTCGATCGTCTCGGTGCGCTTGTCGTCCTCGGCCATCGCGGGTGCGGACGGCAGGGTCGACGCGGCCAGCGCGGCGGCGAGCAGAACGCGTCTCATCGGTGTGGGGATCCTCTGTGGGCTGGGGAACGACGCAGCGCGCGCGGCGCCGACCCCGCGACACAGAGAGATAGGGCTGCCGCTTCCGGATGCCCCCCGGGCCCGAGACTCGGCGAAGCGGCATCGGATCGCGGCACGCAGGCCCGGTTCGTCCTGGGCCCTGCGCGATGGGGCTCGCGAGCGGACCTGTCCGTCCCCGGCGGGTCGGCCTCCGGCAGGACCAGTTGGACCTTACGCCCCTGAAGCACCGATCGCGTGCGAACCGAAGACTCTCCGGCCAGCGACTCTCCGGCCGGCGACTTTCCGGCCAACGACGTGCGGGCCGAGTATTTCCAAGCCGAGTATTTCCGGGCCGATTATTTCCTAGCCGACATCATGTCGTGGGTCAGCACGGTCAGCTTGCCGATCAGGCTGGAGATGTCGGCGCCCTTGCACGACCAGTGCGTGCCGATCGCCTCGCCATCCGTCGAGACCGAGACGACCGCCACCGAGCGCAGCCGCCCCTCGCGGGCGAGGGCGAGCTGCTCCTGCAGCACCGCGATCACCGAAGCGGTGTCCTCGTCGGCCACGGTCGGCGCGATATGCGTCGGGAAGGCCACCACGGAGTTCGTCTGCTCACGCTTCATCATGCTTCGACCCAGCACCTGTTCTTCACAGGTACCGGCGTGGGCATCAGCTTTGTGCAGAGTGTGGCAGCTTGTCCGTGTCGGGCCACGTCGCAGACATGTGTGGCTGCGGGGCAACGATTACGGGCCGGACCGAATGACGTGACGGCCCGGACTTGTCGAAGGCGGCACGCTGGCGACGGATGAGGGATCCGGAGGGCGCGCACCGGTCGTGCAGGGCCGGGACGACCTCGGCGGCATCCGCCGCCGGAGGCGTCGAAGTCGATGTCGCTCAGGCCGCCTTGCGACCCTTGCGCTCGCGGTCGGCCATGGCACCGGGCTGACCCAGGCCGATCGCCTTGGCGAGGGCGGAGCGCTGCTCGGCGTAGCTCGGGGCGACCATCGGGTAGTCGGTGGGGAGGCCGTAGCGCTCGCGGTAGCTCTGCGGGCTGAGACCGTTGGCGGTCAGGTGCCGCTTGAGCGTCTTGTAGGTCTTGCCGTCGATGAAGCTGACGATCCCGTCATGCTGGACCGACTTGCGGATCTGGCCCGCGCTCGGCTTGTCGACGGCCACGGGCGCCTCGGCACCGGCTGCGGCGGCGCTCGTCCCGGAGGCGAGACCTGCGATCGCGCCGTGCACCCGGGCGATCAGGGCCGGCAGCTCGCTGGCCGGAACGGGATTGTTCGATACGTAGGCGGCGACGACGTCGCCCGCCAAGCCGATAAGGTCAGGCGTGTGCACAATCGCTTCTTCTGTCACTTCATGGTTCCCGATGTACCCCTCACACGCGATTTGCTACTTCTCCCACCCGAATGCAAGTTACAAAATCATTCTTCTGGATGCGTAACGGACATGATCGCTGTGCATGCTCGCGCCCCCGGGTAGGGAATTCTGACACAACCGTCAGGTGAACTATCCTGGCGGTCTGCAGATTTAAAAAATCATTGCCCCAGTGTTTCCGGCCCGCGCCCAATCGTTTGCCGCGTCTGAGATTATACGGATTCCCGGTCGGGCCCGTGATTCGAACCGTTTGGTCGAAGACCCGATGATGCGTCCGCCGGCCCGAGCGTAGCATCACATGCTTTGTCAGCGCAGGCGTGGAATATTCTTCTTCAACAGAGTGATCGTTGGATCAGGGGAAGTTGTCAGGCCTCCGCAGCATCTCGGCGTTGGCCTGCCGGCGTTGGTTGCGACACGGTGTGTGTGTGTGCAGGACTGTGCGCCCGACGTTGCGACCACGGCTGGACCTGCACGGTGGGGGCGCCGAGGGGATCGGGCGTCATGGTTAAGGCACAGCCGCGATCCCCCGGTGGCGTCCGGCGCCAGCCCTCCCCGGCTCCGCACCTTGCATGATTGGGGTGCCCCGATATTCTCAACTTCAAGGCGATTAGTCTTTGAAAGGCGGTCGTCGCCGCGGTGACGTGCGGGCTCGGGCATGGCATTGGCCAACCATGCTCCTGCTCGTTCTCCTCCTCGCCCTTCTGGTCGTCCTGGCCGTTATGATCATCACGCGGCGCTGGACCGGCCGGCTGGCCTCGCTGGCGACCCTGATCGCCGGGGCGATCATGGCGCTGTGGCTGGCTCAGGTCGGGTTGCTGCCGGGCTCCACCGGCCCGCTCACGCCGGACCGGCCCCGCATTCCGGGGCTCGACCGGTAACGCGCCGGTAACCGTCCCGGCGCGAGCATGGGGCATGCCCACGCTGTCCGCCCCGCGCCTGCTCACCTTCCTGGTCTCGGCCGTGCTCATCGGCCTTGCCGTCGCCAGCCTCTACACCCGCATCCCGATGGTCGGGCGGACGGTCGTGGCGCACCGGCAATGGTTCTTCATCGGGGCCTACCTGCTGCTGGCGCTCGGCGTCACGACCCGCAGCCTCTGACCGGGGACGGCCGGACGCGTCGCCGCCCCCGGCGAGCCGGCGGCCATCTTTCGCAGGGACGCCCTATCGCAACCGCGCCGCGTGCTTCAAAGGAAGCGGATGGCGATGAAGACGACATTCGTGGTGCAGCCGTTCGAGCTGCATCGGAAGCGACTGAGGCCGGCCCGGCAGGAGCCCGCCCAGAGCGAGTTCGGCGCGCTCAAGAAGGCCGAGGCGCTGGCCGCCCGGATGCCGGGCGCGGCGGCGCTGAAGGTGGTCGCCGACGACGAGACCGGCGAGCTCGAGGGCGTGACCATCCTCGGCCAGTTCGGTGAGGTGCCGGAAGACTTCGCCGAGAGCCTGCAGGGCGGTTGACGCATCTCACCGAGGCCTGGACCGCGGCAGGTATACGCCGGGGGCGAAATGCATCTTTGGCCCACTGGACACTACGTAGAAACAACGTAGCACGATGCTGGCGCGCGATCGCGTCTCCAGAGCCAATATCCGTGCCCCGATACTTCATCGATCTCCACGATGGTGCGAACCTGGTTCGTGACCAGAAGGGCTTCGACCTGCCCGATCTCGCCGCCGCGCAGGCGCAGGCGGTGCGCATGATGACCCGGATCGCGCAGGGGCTCTCGGACCCGCGGGTGCGGCAGGATTACGTGATCGCCGTCCGGGACGAGCAGGGCGCCGTCCGCCTGCGGCTGCGCCTGTCCTACGATGTCGAGCCGGACTGAACACCCGGGCCGCCGGTCGCGCGTGCTGCGACGAAAGCGGGCGTGGCGCGTTGGTGTCGCGCCGGTTCGGAGGAGCGGGGAGAACGCATGAGACGCTCGAGGATCGCGACCCGGACGGGTCTGGTGGCGCTTGCGCTGCTGGCCTGCTCGACGGCGCTTCCGGCCATGGCCCAGACGCCGCCGCCGCCGCAGGCGGGCTCGGCCCCGGCGACGCCGGACAACGCCATCCTGCTCACGGTCTTCCTGCGGCACGACCAGTCGCGTCCGCTCTCCGAGCTGAACGCGCAGCTGGCTAAGCAGGGCTTCTACAAGGCCTTCCCGCCGCCGGGTGTCGAGGTCGTGTCCTGGAACGTCGTCATGGGCATCGGGCAGATCATCGTCCTGCGGCTGCCCGCGACCCGGCTCCGCGAAATCAACCGCGTCCTCGAGGATACCGCCTGGGGCGCATACCGCACCGAGTTCTATCCCACCTACGATTACAAGGCCGTCGGCCTCGCCGAGCACGACAAGGCCCGGTGAGCGGGGCCGCCGGCCGTCACGGGGCCACCGGACCGACCGGCGCGAGGCCGAGGCGCAGCGTGGCGTCCCACAGGCAGGGTTGGCCCAGCCGTTTGGCCTGGTACATCGCCGCGTCGGCCTGCGCGACGAGGATCCGCGCCTGGGTGGCGTGGACCGGTGCGCAGGCGATGCCGATGGCGGCCCCGATCAGGACCGGCCGATCGGCCCCGACATCGTAGGGTTCAGTGAGCCGTCGGTGGATGCGGTGGGCCGAGTCCAGCACGGTCGCGAGCGGGGCGTCGTCCAGCAGCAGGGCGAACTCGTCGCCGCCGAGGCGGGACGCGGTATCCCGGTCGTCGAGACCCTCCCGGAGCCGTTCGGCCACCTGCCGCAGCAGTGCGTCGCCCGTGGCGTGGCCGTAGACGTCGTTGACCGGCTTGAAGCCGTCGAGGTCGATGCACAGCAGGGCGCAGCCGCCCGGCTCGGCCGCCGCCCGGTCGAGGCGGGTCTCGAACAGGGAGCGGTTGGGCAGGCCGGTGAGCGGGTCGTGATCGGCCCTGTGGCGCAGCAGCGCCTCCATCCGCCGGCGCTCGGTCACGTCCTCGTAGAGGGCGATCCAGCCGCCATCCGGCTGCGGCTGAAGCGTGAGGGCGACCTGGCGCCCGTCCGAGAGCATCTGCAGTACGGTCTCGGGATCGCGCCGGGCCAGGATCCGGCGCCGCTCCGCCCAGATCCTGGCTGGGTCCTGATCGGCCTTGAGGCCCCGCGCCGTGTTGAGCGCGATGAGGGTCCGGGCATGCATGCCGGGCCGCGCCTGCCCGGCCGTCTGTCCGAAGATCCGCCGGTAGCCGGCATTGGCGAAGACCAGGCAGTCGCCGGCATCGAACAGGCAGAAGCCGAGCGGCAGGCTGTCCAGGGCCCGGACGATCCGGGCCCCGAGCCGCCGGTCGCGACGGAACCCGTAGCCCCCGGAGGCGGCGATCGGCGCCCGCTCATGGCGTTCCAGCCGCGCCGAAACCCTGCCCGCCCGCGCCTTCATGGCGACCCCCTTCAAGCACCCGGCGGGATCCTGGCTCCTGCTCGATGGCCGGAGGATCCGCCGAAGACTGCTACCGGGGCGACTTGGAATGGGATTCCTTTCGCCTACCTTGACGAAACGGCGTTCGCACCGAAACTCCGCGACACAGGCTACAACCCCTCTGGAAGTCGCGTGAATCGACGCCTGCGGGCGATCAGGGTCGATGACTTAGGCTTGCCCGGCTCGACCGGGCAAGCCTAAGTCGGCCCCAACCGATCCCTGCGAATGCCCGCCGCGGGGATCGGCTGATTCTTCTCTCTGCGCCGATTCATCTTGGCGGGCCGACGGTCCTCCGCCCCCAAACGTCACGGCGTCGCGTGGACGCCGTGATGCCCGTCGAGGACGGTGTCGCTGGTCGGGACCGTGTCGGCCACGGCTTGCGCCCGGCGCAGGTCCGGGGCGGTCGCCTCCGCCACGAAGGCCGCCACCGCCTCCGTAAGGGGCAGCGAGCGGGTCTGCTGGCTGCCGAGCCGCCGGATCGAGACCGTGCGCTCCTCGGACTCGCGTTTTCCGAGCGCGAGCAGGACCGGCACCTTGGCGAGCGAGTGCTCCCGGACCTTGTAGTTGATCTTCTCGTTGCGCAGATCCGCCTCGACCCGCAGCCCTGCCCGCTCCAGGGCCCGCACGACATCGCGCGCGTAGGCATCGGCCTCGCCCGTGATCGTCGCCACCACCACCTGGACCGGGGACAACCAGAGCGGGAAATGCCCGGCGAAGTGCTCGATCAGGATGCCGGTGAACCGCTCCATCGAGCCGCAGATCGCCCGGTGCACCATCACGGGCGGCTTCCGGGTGCCGTCGGCGTCGATGTAGAAGGCACCGAATCGCTCGGGCAGGTTGAAGTCGACCTGCGTGGTGCCGCATTGCCAGTCGCGCCCGATGGCGTCGCGGAGCACGTACTCGAATTTCGGCCCGTAGAACGCGCCCTCCCCCGGGTTGACCTCCGTGCGGATCCGGCCGGCCGACTGCGCCTCGATCTGCGCGAGCACCCGGGTCATCACGTCCTCGGCGTGGTCCCAGAGCGCGTCCGAGCCGACGCGCTTCTCGGGCCGGGTCGAGAGCTTCACGACGATCTGGTCGAAGCCGAAATCCGCGTAGGTCGAGAGGATCAGGTCGTTGATCTTCAGGCACTCGTCGGCGAGCTGGTCCTCGGTGCAGAACACGTGGGCGTCGTCCTGCGTGAAGCCGCGCACGCGCATCAGCCCGTGCATGGCCCCCGAGGGCTCGTAGCGGTGCACCACGCCGAACTCGGCCAGCCGCAGGGGCAGGTCGCGGTAGGATTTCAGGCCGTGCTTGAAGATCTGCACGTGGCCCGGGCAGTTCATCGGCTTGAGGGCGAACCAGCGCTTGTCCTCGGCCTCGTCGCCCGCCGACTGCGCGGCGAACATGTTTTCCCGGTACCAGCCCCAGTGGCCGGAGGTCTCCCACAGGGCCTTGTCGAGGATCTGCGGGGCATTCACCTCGGCATAGTCGCCGCGCAGCCGGCGGCGCATATAGGCGATCAGCTCCTGGAAGATCGTCCAGCCCTTGGCGTGCCAAAAGACGACGCCCGGCCCTTCCTCCTGGAAGTGGAACAGGTCCATCTCCCGGCCGAGGCGGCGGTGGTCGCGGCGCTCGGCCTCCTCGAGACGGTGCAGGTAGTCGTCGAGGTCGGCTTGGGCCGCCCAGGCGGTCCCGTAGATGCGCGTCAGCATCGGGTTGTTCGAATCGCCCCGCCAGTAGGCGCCCGCGACCTTCATCAGCTTGAAGGCGGCGCCGACCTTGGCCGTCGAGGTCATGTGCGGGCCGCGGCACAGGTCGAACCAATCGCCCTGCCGGTAGATCTTCAGATCCTCGCCGGGCGGGATCGCGTCGACCAGCTCGACCTTGAATTTCTCCTGCTTGCCCTCGAACAGCGCGCGCACGTCCTCGCGTTTCCAGACCTCCTTCGTAAAGGGGGCATCGCGCGCAATGATCTCGCGCATCTTCGCCTCGATCTTCGGAAAATCCTCGGGCGTGAACGGGGTCTCGCGGTAGAAATCGTAGTAGAATCCGTTCTCGATCACCGGGCCGATCGTGACCTGCGTCTCCGGCCACAGGCTCTGGACGGCCTCGGCCAGCACGTGCGCGCAATCGTGGCGGATCAGCTCAAGGCTGCGCGGGTCGGTCCGGTCGAGGAACTCGATGCGGGCGTCCCGGGCGATCGGATCGTCGAGGTCGGCGACCGTGCCGTCGAGCGCCATGGCGACGGTCCGCTTGGCCAGCGACTTGGCAATGCCCTCGACCACGCTGCGGCCGGTGGTGCCGGCGGCGACCTCCCGCGTGTTGCCGTCGGGGAAGGTGAGAATCGGCATGGTTCAGGCTCTCCAGGCTCAGTCCTGCATACGCGGCAGGTAAGCGTCGTCATGTCGGCGTGTTCGGGGAGCGGCCGTGTAGACGTTTTTTTATTCCTTGGCGAGGGATCGGCCCAGGGCGTGTGCTGCCCGATCACCGTTGTTTTACGCCGGTGGCCGGATCCGCCGGCCGCCGGTGCTTGCGGGCCTTTGTCCGTCGCCACGTTCGTCGTGCCGCGTCCGCACGCGTGTCCTGGTCCTCATGCGCCCGCGGAGCCGGGGGCATGGCCCAGGACGCTCCAGCCACACGGGACGCGGGGACCCAGGCGCCGGCCGAGATCTGCGCGGGTCCGTCCTCCCGCACGAGCGCGCGCTGCCTCCGACCTGCCTAGGCCGGAGCCGCGAGGGTGCACTTCGCGTAAGGCGATGCGTGACGTCGCCGCCTCTCGGCGGACAGGGAGGTCCGGAGCTTCGGGGCCGCTGCCCGCACGCTCGAAATGTTCGCTGGAACGCGCTCTGCCGCCGAACCGGTACCCGCGTCGGAGGCGCGCCCCCTACAGCCCCGTCAGCGGGAATATGGCCAGGGCGGCGAGGAAGGCGACGCCGGCCACCAGCGTCGTCCAAATCGCCTTCTCGCGCAGACGCGGACGGGCCGGGGCGCCCAGATCCTGGCCCGGCACCACGTGCCCGGGCCGGGTCTCGGGTTGGTTGCGCAGCGGCAGGACCGCGAAGAGCAGCGTCCACCACACGACGAAGTAGAGCGCGATCGCCCCGCCGATCGTGAGCCGAAACTGGCTCACGGCCACGGTCACGAAGGCGGCCACCAGCACGGCGACGGCGGCCAGGGTCGCCGGCGTCGAGCGGGTCAGGGCGGTCAGGATCCGGTTCACACCTGCTCCAGCTCGACCAGGGTTCCGAGGAAGTCCTTGGGGTGCAGGAACAGGACCGGCTTGCCATGGGCGCCGATCCGCGGTTCGCCGGTGCCGAGCACCCGGGCGCCCTGGGCCTTCAGCCGGTCGCGGGCGGCCAGGATGTCGTCGACCTCGTAGCAGACGTGGTGGACGCCGCCGCCCGGGTTACGCGCCACGAAGGCCTCGATCGGGGACCCTTCGCCCAAGGGCGCCATCAGCTCGATCTTGCTGTTGGGAAGCTCGACGAACACCACCGTGACCCCGTGCTCGGGCTGCGGCAGGGGCGGCGTGATCGTCGCGCCCAGCGTGTCGCGGTACACGGCGCAGGCGGCCTCGAGATCCTGCACGGCGATGGCCACGTGATTGAGCCGACCGATCATTTTTGGTTCCTCCCGTTGACGCCCCGATCGGCTGGTCCCGCGTCTCCCTCATGCCGACCTCATCCTGAGGTGCTGCGCAGCAACCTCGAAGGAGACCTCCAGGGATCGCGGGGCCGGCTGGAGGGCTCCTTCGAGGCCCAGCGATCTCCGATCGCCGGGCACCTCAGGATGAGGGGATTGGGTGGGACCTGCCGTGGTCCGTCGTCTCGTTCTTTTATCCTAGCGCGTCGTCCTGGATATCAGAACCCGGACGATGCGCTCGGTCTTTGGTTGCGCGGCATCGTTTTCCGAAAGCCGGACCCGGCCTTTCGGGATGACCGCTCAGACTTCCACCACCTGCACGTGGCAGGCCGGCTTCTTGCCCCAGACCTCGTTGACGGCGGTGCGCACGGCCCGGTCGACCGCCTTCTCGACGCCCTCCGAGTCCTTGAGCTTGCCCCGCGACATCCCCGACAGGGTGCGCGAGACCGCATCGACCACCGTCTCGATCAACGGCTCGCCGGAGCGGCCGCGATTGGGCAGGCCGATGATGTCCACCGCCGGATCACCCAGCACGACGCCGTCCTCGTCGATGGCTATGGCCACCGAGACCAGGCCGGCCTGCATGAGCTTGCGCCGCTCGGGGATCGCCCGGTCCTTCTCGTCGATCAGGACGTTGCCGTCCTTGAACAGGCGGCCGGCCTTCACGTGGTCGATCACCTCGGGCTTGCCGGGGCTCAAGCGGACGAGGCTGCCGTTGCGGGCCTTGACGACGTTCTGGACGCCCTGGGCCCGGGCGAAGCGGGCGTGTTCGTCGAGGTGCAGCGCCTCGCCGTGGACCGGGATGGACGTGCCCGGCCGGGTCCACTTGTACATCTCGACCATCTCGTCCCGCCTCGGGTGGCCGGAGACGTGGACCAGCTCGGTCCGGTCGGTGATCACCTCGACGCCCTGCTCGATCAGGTCGTTGATGATCGAGCCGACGTCGCGCTCGTTGCCGGGGATCGCCCGCGACGAGAAGATCACCCGGTCGCCGGCAGCCAGGCTGATATCCGGATGGTCCTTGCGGGAGACTCGGGCGAGCGCCGCCCGCGGCTCGCCCTGCGAGCCGGTGAGTAGGGCCACGACCCGCTCGCGCGGCAGGTTCTTCCAGGAATCCGAGCGGCGGAACTCGGGCAGGCCGTCGAGGTAGCCGCATTCGCGGGCCACATCGATCACCCGGTCCATGGCCCGGCCGACCGCCACGATCTCGCGGCCGCAGGCCACGGCCGCCTCGGCCACGGCCCGGATGCGGGCCACGTTCGACGCGAAGGTCGTGACCGCGACCCGGTGCGGCGAATCCGCGATCAGCGTCTTGAGGGTGGCGGCGACCTCCCGCTCGCTCGGCGAGAAGCCCTCGCGCACCACGTTGGTGGAGTCGCAGACGAGCGCCAGGATGCCCTCGTCGCCGAGCGCCGTGAACGCCTCGGGCGAAGTGACCTCGCCGGCCACGGGGGTCGGGTCGATCTTCCAGTCGCCGGTATGGACCACGAGGCCCGCGGCGGTGCGGATCGCGATGGCGTTCGACTCGGGGATCGAGTGCGAGACCGGCACGTATTCGAGCTCGAACGGGCCGACCGTCACCCGGCGGCCTGGTTTCACTTCGCGCAGCTCGACCTTCGGGGCGCCGGGCTCCGAGAGGCGGCGGGTCTCCAGAAGGTTCTTGGCGAAGCGGGTCGCGTAGACCGGCACCTTGAGGCGAGGCCACAGCTCCGAGATCGCCCCGATATGGTCCTCGTGTGCGTGGGTGATGAAGATCCCCAGCAGGTCCTTCCGCCTCTCCTCGATGAAGGAGAGGTCGGGGAACATCAGGTCGATCCCCGGCATCTGCTCCTCGCCGGCGAAGCCCATGCCGCAATCGACCATGATCCACTTCCGGCCCTTCTCCGGACCGAACCCGTAGAGGGCCGCATTCATCCCGATCTCGCCCACGCCGCCGAGCGGCAGGAAGACCAGCTCCTCCTGTCCCATCACCATCTGTCGTCGTCCAACGTCATGCCGCCGTCGCGGCCGTTCCAAAATGCACCTCGCCCGCCGTCACGGTATGCCGTTTTCCGTCGGGGGCGAGGATCACGAGCCGCCCCCCCTCGTCGATGGTCTCGAACACGCCCCGCAGGATGTGTCCGCCGCTCCACACCGCGATCTCCGACCCAAGACCCGCGGCCCGCGCGAGCCAATCCTCGCGCAGGGGAGCGAAATTCCGTCCTCGGTCCCAGGCGCGTGCTCGCACGGCCATTCGGTCCGAGAGATGTTCCAGTAGCGCTTCGGAGCCGCCCGCGTAACCCGTCGCGGCCAAGCTCGTTGCGCCGAGTCCCTCCGGGGCCGCCGCGACGTTGACGCCGAAGCCGACGACCGCGGCTCTGCGCCCCCCCGGCAGCGTCTCGGCTTCCAGCAGCAACCCTGCCAGCTTGCCGCCGCCGAGCAGCACGTCGTTCGGCCATTTCAACGCCAGAGATCGTGCGCAAGGCGCGCCCCGGGTATCCGGCAGGGTGCCGCAGGTCGCCTCCAGCGCCTCGATCAGGGCGAGGCCGGCGACGAAGCCGAGTTCGGCCAAGTGCTCGGGCGCCACCCCGGCCACCGGCCAGAGCACGCTCGCCGCGAGGTTGCCCGGCAGCGACGCCCAGGTGTTTCCACGGCGCCCCCGGCCCGCCTCCTGCCGCTGGGTCACCACCCAGAGTGGACCGGTCTCACCCGCCTGGGCCTGGGCCATGGCCTCGGTGTTGGTCGAGCCCAGCGTGCCGTGAACGTGCAGGCGGTGGCCCTGGGCACGCGCCTCGGGTCCGAGACGGTAGCTCAAGGCGTTCGTTTCCGTGCAGGCCCCAGGTGCATCGGAAGGGCCGCAGGCCGCACCGGGCCTAGAACAGCGACCGGGCCGCCCGGCCGGCGACGCCGACCAGCGGTCCGGGCAGCAGGAAGAACAGCACCACGACCACGCTCGACAGGGCCAGCACCACGCGCAGGCCGGGCGCCATCGCCTCGAAGGGCTCCTTCGGCTCGTCGAAATACATGATCTTGACCAGTCGCAGATAATAGTAGGCGCCGACCACGCTGGTCACGACGCCGATCACGGCCAGCGTGACCAGGCCGGCCTTGATGGCGGCCGCGAACACGTAGAACTTGGCGAAGAACCCGGCGAGCGGCGGAATGCCAGCCAGCGAGAACATCATCGCGGCGAGGCAGAATGCCAGCCAGGGATGGGTGCGAGACAGGCCCGACAGGTCCTCGATCGACTCGAACATCACGTCCCGGCGCCGGAGCGACAGGATGATCGCGAAGGTCCCCAGCGTCATCGCCAGGTAGATGATCATGTAGGTGACGAGCCCGCTGATCCCCTCCTCGGAACCGCAGGCGAGCCCGATCAGCGCGTAGCCGATATTGGCGATCGATGAGTAGGCCATCAGGCGCTTGATCGAGCGCTGGCCGATGGCCGCGAACGAGCCGAGCGCCATCGAGACCACCGAGACGAAGATGAAGATCTGCTGCCAGATCGCCGTCACGTCCGGCATGGCGCCGATGAACACCCGCACCGTCATGGAGACGGCCGCCATCTTGGGCGCGGTGGCGAAGAAGGCGGTCACCGGGGTGGGCGAGCCCTCGTACACGTCGGGCGTCCACATGTGGAACGGCACCGCCGACATCTTGAAGCAGACGCCCGCGGCCACGAACACGATGCCGAGCACGATGCCCAGGCCCGCATTCTCGTTCAGCGCCGAGACGATGCCGGGGAACGAGACCGTGCCGGTGAAGCCGTAGATCAGCGAGGCGCCGTAGAGCAGCATCCCGGAGGACAGCGCGCCGAGCACGAAGTACTTGAGGCCGGCCTCGGTCGACTTGGCGTCGTCCCGGTGGAACGCGGCGATCACGTAGGCGGCGAGCGACTGCAGCTCCAGCCCGAGATAGAGCGCGATCAGGTCGTTGGCCGAGACCATCACCATCATGCCGATGGTGCAGAGCACGATCAACACCGGGAACTCGAACCGGTCGATCCGCTCGCGCTTGAAGAAGTCATGCGCCAGCAGGATCGTCGACGCGGAGCCGAGCAGCACCAGCGACTTCATCACCTTGGCGAACGCGTCGGAGACGAACGCCCCCGACAGGGTGGTGACCCGGCCGTGCGTCGGCTGCGACAGGACGACGAACAGCGCCAGCAGCAGCAGCACCAGGGCGCCGATGCTCACCGTCTCGGCGGAGCGGTCGCCGCGCCAGGCGCCGTACAGGATCATGAGCAGCACGCCGACGCTGAGGATCAGCTCGGGCAGCAGCGGCGCCAGCGAGGGCAGGACGGAGTGGACGGTGGGCATCTGTTCCGTCTCAGCGTGGGAGCGGCAGCGCGGCGGCCGCGGTCTGGGTGTTGGCGAGGGCGGCCTTCATGCCGGTCATCAGCGCTTCCGTGGAGGGCGCGAAGACATCGAGCACGGGGGCCGGGTGCACGCCGTAATAGATCGTCAGCGCCACCAGCGGCGCCAGGATGATCTTCTCGCGGGTGTCGAGATCGAGAATGCCCTGGAGATTGGGCTTCTCGAGCTTGCCGTAGATCACCCGGGCGAACAGCCACAGGGCGTAGGCCGCCGACAGGATGATGCCGAAGGTGGAGAAGAACGCGACGGTCGGGTTCGCCTTGAAGGCACCCAGCATCGACAGGAACTCGCCGACGAAGCCGGAGGTGCCGGGCAGGCCGACATTGGCCATGGTGAACACCATCATCGCCACCGCGTAGAGCGGCATCCGCTTCACGAGGCCGCCATAGGCCGCGATCTCGCGGGTGTGCATCCGGTCGTAGACCACGCCGACGCAGAGGAAGAGCGCCGCCGCCACGATGCCGTGCGAGATCATCAGGAACAGCGCGCCCTGGATGCCCTGCTCGTTCAAGGTGAACAGGCCGAGCGTCACGAAGCCCATATGGGCGACCGACGAGTAGGCGATCAGCTTCTTGATGTCGGTCTGCATCAGCGCGGTGAGCGACGTGAAGATGATCGCGATCACCGAGAGGGCGAAGACCAGGGGGGCGAAGTCGTGGCTCGCCACCGGCAGCATCGGCAGGGAGATCCGGATGAAGCCGTAGCCGCCCATCTTCAGCAGGATGCCCGCCAGGATCACCGAGCCGGCCGTGGGCGCCTCGACGTGGGCGTCCGGGAGCCAGGTATGGACCGGCCACATCGGCATCTTCACCGCGAACGACGCGAAGAAGGCCAGCCATAGCCAGGTCTGCATGTTCGCCGGGAAGCGGTACTGCAGCAGGGTCGGGACGTCGGTGGTGCCGGCCTGCCAGTACATCGCCATCACGGCGAGCAGCATCAGCACCGAGCCGAGCAGGGTGTAGAGGAAGAACTTGAAGCTGGCGTAGATCCGCCGCTGGCCGCCCCAGATCCCGATGATCAGGAACATCGGGATCAGGCCGGCCTCGAAGAACAGGTAGAACAGCACCAGGTCGAGGGAGGCGAACACGCCGATCATCGTCGTCTCGAGGACGAGGAACGCGACGAAGTATTCCTTCACCCGGACGTGGATCGAGGTCCACGACGCACCGATGCAGAACGGCATCAGGAACGTGGTGAGCAGGATCAGCGGCATCGAGAAGCCGTCGACGCCCAGCTTGAACCGGATCGTCTCGGCGAGCCACGGGTGCGACTCGACGAGCTGGAAGCTCGACGACGTGGCGTCGTAACGGCCCCAGGCCACCAGGGAGAGCACGAAGGTGACGATCGTCGTGGCGAGCGCAGCCCAGCGGGTGTTGCGCGCGACCGATTCCTCGTCGCCCTTCAGGGTGAGGATGAAGGCCGCGCCGCAGAGCGGGACAATCAGCAGGCCGGAGAGGATTCCGAGGCCGAGCATGTCAGTGAACACCCTTGGGCAGGCCGGCCATCAGGTACCAGCTGATCAGGCCGGCCACGCCGATGAGCATGACGAAGGCATAGTGGTAGACGTAGCCGGTCTGCAGGCGGACGACGCCGCGGGTCACGTCGACGACCCGCGCCGCGATGCCGTTGGGACCGAGGCCATCGATGATCTTCCCGTCGCCCTGCTTCCAGAGGAACAGGCCGAAATCCTTGGCCGGACGCACGAAGATCCGGTCGTAGAGCTCGTCGAAGTACCACTTGTTGAGCAGGAACCGGTACAGCGACGGCTGCTGCGCGGCGAGCGTACCCGGCAGTTCCGGACGGCGGATGTACATCCAGAACGCCAGGACGAAGCCGAGGATCAGCATGATCAGGGGCGCGTAGGAGACGAGCGCCGGGACCTCGTGGATCTCGTGCATGATGTGGTTCTCGGGGCCGTGCGCCAGGGCATGGCCCCAGAACGCGTCCATCCCGGACCCGATGAAGCGGTCGTGGAAGATTATCCCGGCGAACAGGGCGCCGAAGGCGAGGATCGCCAGCGGGATCGTCATCACCAGGGGGCTCTCGTGGGGCGTATGGTCGCCGTGATGGCCGTGCCCGTGATGGTCGTCCGCGACGAGGTCGCTCTTGTGGGCGGGCTCGACGTCGTGGCCGTGATCGTCGTGGGCCACGCCCTCGGTATGACCCGGGGCGCCGTCAGCCTCGTGCGCCATCGCGGCATGGGTGGTGCCGGCATGCGCGACAGCCGGGGCCGCGTGATCATGCGATCCGTGGATGCCCCAGCGGGCCGGGCCCTCGAAGGTCATGAAGAACAGGCGCCAGGAGTAGAACGACGTGAAGAACGCCGCCACCACGGTGCACAGGAAGGCCAGCGTGTGGCCGGGCCGGGTCGAGGCGTAGGCGGCCTCGATGATTGCGTCCTTCGAGTAGTAGCCGGCCGTGTACGGGAAGCCGATCAGCGCGAGCGAGCCGATCGCCATCATGGCGCAGGTGAACGGGATGTGGGAGCGCAGGCCGCCCATGTTCCGCATGTCCTGCTCGTGGTGCATCGCGTGGATGACCGAGCCGGCACCGAGGAACAGCAGCGCCTTGAAGAAGGCGTGGGTGAACAGGTGGAACACGCCGGCCGAGTAGGCGCCGACGCCGAGCGCCACGAACATGTAGCCGAGCTGCGAGCAGGTCGAGTAGGCGATCACCCGCTTGATGTCGTTCTGCACCAGGCCGATCGTGGCGGCGAAGAAGGCCGTGATGCCGCCGATCACCGTGACGACGATCAGCGCGTTCGGCGCCTCCTCGAACAGCGGCGACAGGCGGGCGACCATGAACACGCCGGCGGTCACCATCGTGGCGGCGTGGATCAGCGCGGAGACCGGGGTCGGCCCCTCCATGGCGTCGGGCAGCCAGGTGTGCAGCAGGAACTGCGCCGACTTGCCCATGGCACCCATGAACAGCAGCAGGCACGCCAGCGTCAGGGCGTTCCAGTCATAGCTGAGGAAGTGGAAGCTCAGGGTCTTGATCGCATCGACCTTGCCGAAGATCGCGTCGAACGCCACCGAGCCGGTCAGAACGAAGACCAGGAAGATACCCAGCGAGAAGCCGAAATCGCCGACCCGGTTGACGATGAACGCCTTCATGGCGGCAGCGTTCGCGGAGGGCTTCTCGTACCAAAAGCCGATCAGCAGGTAGGAGGCGAGGCCGACGCCCTCCCAGCCGAAGAACATCTGCACAAGGTTGTCGGCCGTCACCAGCATCAGCATGGCGAAGGTGAACAACGACAGGTACGCAAAGAACCGCGGCCGGTGCGGATCCTCGTGCATGTAGCCGACGGAGTAGAGGTGCACGAGGGTCGAGACCGTGGTCACGACCACGAGCATCACCCGGGTCAGCGCGTCGACCTTGAAGGCCCAGTCGACCTGGAGTTCGCCGGCCGAGAACCAGGACGCCACCTGCACCCGCTCGGCATGGCCGCCGTCGAGGAACACGCCCCAGGCGATCAGGGCCGTGAAGGCCAGGAACGCGGTGGTGATGTACTCGCAGGCCCGGGCCCCGATGTACCGGCCGAACAGGCCGGCGATCAGGAAGCCGATCAGCGGGAAGAAGACGATCGCGTGATACATCGCTCTCTTGCAGTCCGTCCTCCGGGCCGGCCGCGGGGCGGCGTCCGGATTGTCACTCGGGGCCCGTATGCGCGAGGCCCGTATACGCGGGGCCGCGAAATCGGGTCGCGTGGAGAAGGGTGCTCTAGCCCTTCATCATGCTCACGTCCTCGACCGCGATGGTGCCGCGGTTGCGGAAGAAGACCACGAGGATGGCGAGGCCGATCGCCGATTCGGCGGCCGCGACGGTCAGCACGAACAGGGCGAAGACCTGTCCGGTGATGTCGTTCAGCTGCGTCGAGAAGGCGACCAGGTTGATGTTCACCGCGAGCAGGATCAGCTCGATCGACATCAGGATGACGATGATGTTCTTGCGGTTGATGAAGATCCCGAGCACGCCAAGCGTGAACAGGATCGCCGCGACGGTGAGATAGTGGCTCAGGCCGATCATCGTTCGAATCCCCCGCCTTGCATCAAATCGCGCATCAGACCTCGACACCCTGGCGGGAGGGCACCTTGCGGGTCTCCACCGCCATGCTCTGGGTGCGGGCGTTCTGGACCGCGATGTTCTGGCGCTTGACGCCCGGGCGGTCGCGCAGGGTGAGCACGATCGCGCCGATCATCGCCACCAGCAGGATCAGGCCCGCAAGCTGGAAGAAGTAGGCGTAATCCGTGTAGAGCACCCGGCCCAGCGCCTGGGCGTTGGTCAGGTTCTCGGCCGCCGCGACGTTGCCCAGCGGTGCCTGCACGAGGCCCGGATCGATGGTCCAGGAGCCCACCACCAGGAGCAGCTCCACCAGGAAGATAGCCCCGATCAGGCCGCCGACCGGCAGGTATTGCTGGAAGCCCTGGCGCAGTTCGGCGAAGTCCACGTCGAGCATCATCACGACGAACAGGAACAGCACCGCGACCGCGCCGACGTAGACGACGACCAGGATCATCGCCAGGAACTCGGCGCCCATCAGGACGAACAGCCCGGCGGCGTTCACGAAGGCGAGAATCAGGAACAGCACCGAGGCGACGGGATTGCGCGAGGCGATCACCATGAAGCCCGACGCGACCGTGACGCTCGCGAACAGGTAGAAGAAGGCGGCTGCTGCAGTCATGCGCTCGTCGGGATCGGCCGCCGGAGCGGCCCCTTCTGCCTTGCGTGGAAACGGGCCGCAGCGGGCGGCCCGTCTATAGAACCCGGTCGCCGGTGGCACAACAGCACCCCCGGCATGGCTCTAGCGCATCATCCCGGGCAACGGAACCGGGACGACGCGCTATCTCTTTGCGTCGCATCATCTTTTTTCGAAAGCCGGCAACCGCCTTTCGGGATGATGCCCTAGCGGTACGGCGCATCCATCGCGATGTTGCGCGCGATTTCACGCTCCCAGCGATCGCCGTTCAACAGGAGCTTCTGCTTGTCGTAGAGCAGCTCCTCGCGGGTCTCGACCGAGAATTCGAAGTTCGGCCCCTCCACGATGGCGTCCACCGGGCAGGCTTCCTGGCACATGCCGCAATAGATGCACTTCACCATGTCGATGTCGTAGCGGGTGGTGCGGCGGGTGCCGTCGTTGCGGCGCGGCCCCGCCTCGATGGTGATGGCCTGGGCCGGGCAGATCGCCTCGCAGAGCTTGCAGGCGATGCAGCGCTCCTCGCCGTTGGGATAGCGCCGCAGCGCATGCTCCCCCCGGAACCGCGGGCCGCGATGGCCCATCTCGAAGGGGTAGTTGATGGTCGCCTTCGGCTTGAAGAAGTAGCGCATGCCGAGGATCATCCCCGACACGAACTCCTTCAAGAGAAGGCTCTTGGCGACCTGATCCAGCTTCATGCCGTGATCTCCGGTTTGCGTTGGATCACGCGCCCGGGGCCAGGCCGGTGAGCTTCAACACGAAGGCCACGACCACCACCGAGACGAGCGAAATGGGCAGAAAAACCTTCCAGCCGAGGCGCATGAGCTGATCGTAGCGGTAGCGCGGCACGATGGATTTCACCATCGCGAACAGGAAGAACAGGAAGCTGGCCTTCAGGATGAACCAGATCACGCCCGGCACCCAGGTGAACGGCGCGAACGGGATCGGCGACAGCCAGCCGCCCAGGAACAGCACGGTGCCCAGCGCGCACATGCTCATGATGGCGACGTACTCGCCGAGCATGAACAGCAGGTAGGGCGTCGAGGAATACTCGACCATGTACCCGGCCACCAGTTCCGACTCGGCCTCCGGCAGGTCGAAGGGCGGGCGGTTGGTCTCGGCGAGCGCCGAGATGAAGAACACCACGAACATCGGGAACAGCCACAGCCAGTACCAGCCGAACAGGCCGAGGCTGGTGTCCTGCGCCATCACGATGCGCGAGAGGTTCAGCGAGCCGGCGCAGAGCAGCACGCAGATGATCACGAAGCCGAGCGAGACCTCGTAGGAGATCATCTGCGCCGCCGACCGGAGCGCGCCCAGGAACGCGTATTTCGAGTTCGAGGCCCAGCCGCCCATGATGACGCCATAGACACCGAGCGACGAGATCGCGAAGATGTAGGTGATGCCGACGTTGATGTCGGCGATCGCCCAGCCGTCGGCGAGCGGGATCACCGCCCAGCTCGACAGGGCCAGCATCGCGAAGACCAGCGGCGCCAGCAGGTAGATCGCCTTGTTGGCGCCCGCCGGGATCACCGGCTCCTTCAACACGAACTTGAGCAGGTCGGCGAAGGATTGCAGCAGCCCGAACGGGCCGACCACGTTGGGTCCGCGCCGGAGCTGCACCGCCGCCCAGATCTTCCGGTCGGCCAGCAGCGCGTAGGCGATGAAGACGAGCAGCGCCGAGAGCAGCACGAAGCTCTTCAGCACGATCAGGAGCACGGTCCCGAGGATTTCGAGCGAGGTCATCGTGAAATCCCTACTCTGCCGCCGCGAGCGGCCGCGCTTCGGCGGCACGCTCGCGAGCCAGGCGCGAGCACTCGGCGAGCACCCGCGAGGCACGGGCGATCGGGTTGGTGAGGTAGAAGTCGGTCACCGGCGAAGCGAAGGCGGGGCCGCCCGTGCCGCCGCCGAGACCGGCCAGCCGGTTCACGGCCGCCGCGACATCGCCGGCTTCCACGGTCCCGACCGCCGCGAGATGCGGGTGGGCTGCGTAGAGCGCCCGGCGGAGCGCGGTGAGCGAATCGAACGGCAGGCGCCGGCCCAGCACGTCCGACAGGGCGCGCAGGATCGCCCAATCCTCGCGGGCATCCCCCGGCGGGAACCCGGCGCGGTTGCCCATCTGGACCCGCCCCTCCGTGTTGACCCAGGTCGCCGACTTCTCGGTGTAGGCCGCACCCGGCAGGATCACGTCCGCCCGGGAGGCGCCGCGGTCGCCGTGGGTGCCCTGGTAGACCACGAAGGCGCCCGGGGCGACGTCGCGCTCGTCGGCACCGAGGTTGAACAGCACGTCGACGCCGCCGGTGGCCAGCATGGCCGGGAAATCGAGGCCGCCCTCCCCCGGCACGAAGCCGAGATCGAGGGCGCCGACCCGGGCGGCGGCCGTGTGCAGCACGGCGAAGCCGTTCCACTCCGGCGTCACCGCGCCGATCTCCTTGGCGAGGGTCGCGGCCGCCGCCAGGATACCGGCCTCGACATGGGCGCCGACGATGACGAGCGGAGCCTTCGCGGCCTTGAGGGTCTCGAGGAAGCTGTGCTCGCCGCGGGCGAGGCCCGCGAGCGACTCGGGGCCGGCGCCGATGTAGTGGCTGGGATAGGTCAGGTCGACCGGCTCGCCGATCACCCCGACCGCGAGCGGCGCCATGCGCCAGCGCTTGCGGATGCGCACGTTGAGGAGCGAGGCCTCGGTGCGCGGGTTGGCGCCGACGATCAGGATCGCGTCCGCGGCCTCGATGCCCGGAATGGTCGGGTTGAACAGGTACGAGGCGCGGCCGAGCGCCGGATCGAGGCCGGCATCGGTCTGGCGGCAGTCGAGGTTCGGCGAGCCGAGGCTCTTGATCAGCTCGCGAAGCGCAAAGATCTCCTCGACGCCGGCGAGGTCGCCGACCACGGCGCCGATGCGCTTCGGATCGGTGCCCTTCATCTTGGCGGCGATGGCCTGGAACGCCTCGCCCCACGAGGCGGGCCGCAGCCGGCCGTTCTCGCGCAGGTAGGGCCGGTCGAGGCGCTGCATCCGCAGCCCGTCGACGTGGTAGCGGGTCTTGTCCGAGATCCACTCCTCGTTGATCTCTTCGCTGACCCGGGGCTCGATCTGCATCACCTCGCGGCCGCGGGTGTCGACGCGGATCGACGAGCCGACCGCATCCATCACGTCGACCGATTCGGTCTTGTTCAGCTCCCAGGGCCGGACGTTGTAGCTCTGCGGACGGTGGACCAGGGCGCCGACCGGGCATAGATCGGCGACGTTGCCCTGGAGCTCCGAGGCCATCGACTGCTCGAGGTAGCTCGTGATCTCCATGTCCTCGCCGCGGCCGATGGCGCCGAGGTCGGGCACGCCCGCCACCTCCGCCAGGAAGCGCACGCAGCGGGTGCAGTGAATGCAGCGGTTCATCGCGGTCCGCACCAACGGACCGATATGCTTCTCCTCGACCGCGCGCTTGTTCTCCTGATAGCGAGTCGAATCGACCCCGTAGGCCATCGCCTGGTCCTGCAGGTCGCAATGGCCGCCCTGGTCGCAGATCGGGCAATCGAGCGGGTGGTTGATGAGGAGGAACTCCATCACCCCTTCCCGGGCCTTCTTGGTCAGGCCGGAGCGGGTGAGCACCTCGGGCGGCTCGCCGTTCGGTCCGGGGCGGCAATCCTTCACCGCGTAGGCGCAGCTCGCCACGGGCTTAGGCGCGCCCTTCAGCTCGACCAGGCACATCCGGCAATTGCCGGCGATCGATAGGCGCTCGTGGAAGCAGAAGCGCGGGATCTCGGCCCCGGCGGCCTCGCACGCCTGGAGCAGGGTGTATTCGGCCGGTACCTCGACCTCGGTGCCGTCGACGAGGATCTTTGTCATCGGTGCAATCTCAGTGCGGGGCGTCGGCGAGATCGAGGCGACGCTCGATCCCATCGATCGGCCGGTGAACGCCGGCAGAGTTATCCTCGACCGCGGCCATGCGGCCCTTCCATGCGCGGGCAGCGTCACCCCGGCGATCGACCGCGTGGTCGATGCGCCGCGGATCGACGAGATTCAGGCTTTCCGGCCGGCCCGTCATCGGCCTACTCGGCCGCCATCGGGATGGGATCGGAATGCGGGTTGGCCGTGTAGCGGTCGATCCGCTTCTCGATCTCGGGCCGGAAGTGCTTGATCAGGCCCTGGATCGGCCAGGCCGCCGCGTCGCCGAGCGCGCAGATCGTGTGACCCTCGATCTGCTTGGTGACCTCGAACAGCATGTCGATCTCGCGCTTCTGCGCGCGGCCCTCGGTCATGCGCTGCATCACGCGCCACATCCAGCCGGTGCCCTCGCGGCAGGGCGTGCACTGGCCGCAGGATTCGTGCTTGTAGAAGTACGAGATGCGGGTGATCGCCGCGACGATGTCGGTGGACCGGTCGAGCACGATCACCGCCGCGGTTCCCAGGCCGGAGCCGAGGTTGCGCAGGGTGTCGAAGTCCATCTTGGCGTCGATGATCTGATCGGCCGGCACCAGCGGCACCGAGGAGCCGCCCGGGATCGAGCACAGCAGGTTGTCCCAGCCGCCGCGCATGCCGCCGCAATGCCGGTCCACCAACTCGCGGAAGGTGATGCCCAGCTCGGCCTCGACGTTGCACGGCTTGTTGACGTGCCCCGAGACGCAGAACAGCTTCGTGCCGGTGTTGTTCTTGCCGCCGAGGCCAGCGAACCACGAACCGCCCCGGCGCAGGATCGTGCCGGCGACCGCGATCGACTCGACGTTGTTGACCGTCGTCGGGCAGCCGTAGAGGCCCATATTCGCCGGGAACGGCGGCTTGAGCCGCGGCATCCCCTTCTTGCCCTCGAGGCTCTCGATCAGCGCCGTCTCCTCGCCGCAGATATAAGCGCCGGCGCCGTGGTGGACGTAGATGTCGAAGGGGAAGTCGTGGACGTTCGACTGGCCGACGAGACGGGCCTCGTAGGCCTCGTCCACCGCCCGCTGCAGGGCGTGTTTCTCGGCCACGTACTCGCCGCGGATATAGATGTAGCAGGCATGCGCGCCCATCGCGAAGCAGGCCAGCATGCAGCCCTCGATCAGGAGGTGCGGATCGTGCCGCATGATCTCCCGGTCCTTACAGGTGCCCGGCTCCGACTCGTCGGCGTTGACCACGAGGTAGTGCGGGCGCCCGTCGGACTTCTTGGGCATGAACGACCACTTGAGGCCGGTGGGGAAGCCCGCGCCGCCGCGGCCGCGCAGGCCCGACGCCTTCATCTCCTCGATGATCCAGTCGCGGCCCTGCTCCAGGAGGAACTTGGTCCCGTCCCACGCGCCGCGCTGCTTGGCAGCCTCCAGGCCCGGCGAATGCAGGCCGTAGAGGTTGGTGAAGATGCGATCCTGATCCGACAGCATGTTCTTCGTTCCTCAGCTGACCGGAGCGTCGGTGATGTCGAGGCGGCGCTCGATCCGGGCGAGCCGGGAGTCGAGGGCGCCGAACGCCTCGCAGAGGGTGCCGATATCGGTCTGCACGGCGTTCATCTGCAGTTGCTGCGCCTGCTGATCGCCGCGTACGCCCTTCGACTCGCCGCGCACTTCACGCAGGCCTCCGTCCATGTTCCCGGCGCGCGCCTGCACGACCTTCAGCACCTCGTAGATCCGTTCGTTCGTCACCGCGGTCATGGTGGTCAAACTCCCGTCCCCGACAGCGCCTGAGCCTGGCCCACCCAGTCCTCCCGGTCGATGCGACCTGGGAACGCGAGGTAGGTGCCGACCCAGGTTATCTCGTCGCGGCCCCAGGCGGCGATCTGGTCGAAATGGTAGATGCCGAGTGCATTCAGGCGCTGGCTGTCGCCCGGGCCGATGCCCTTGATCCGGGTCAGGTCGTCCGGCTGGCCGGCGCGGGCGGTATCCAGGCCGGGCGGACGGGTGCCGACCGCGTTCGCCTTCTGCTCAGGCGTCGCGTCCGTCGGCAGGGCCGCCAGGGCGTCCGCGACGCGCGCCTCCTCGGCTTCCGCCGCGACTTCGCCCTCGCTGGCGCCGGACGCCTCCGGCTGCGGCGGGACCGTGCCGCGATCCGGCACAGCCTGGCTGCCCTGGTCGCCCCCGGCCCGCTCGTCCTTGGAGACCGCCTCGGCCGGCGCCTCGCGCACGTCCGCGTCACCCTCCCGGGGGGCGCCGCCCTTCGCCGTCGAGCGGCCGGTCTCGGCCGCGTCCGCCCGATCCTCGGGCTTGACCGGCGTCTCGCCGTTGGCCGCGCGCTGTGCCGGCGCATCGGTGACGGGGCGCTCGGCGGCGCGCCCGGCGTCGGGCCGGGCGGGCTTGGGCTGCGACGCCGCCCGCTGCTCGCTCGACTTCGCCTCGTCCGCCTTCGCGGCCTCGTCGGCGCCGGACTTCGCGGTGTCCTCGAAGCGCTTGCGCCAGGCGCCGACCCGCGAGCCGTCGAACAGGGCCGGATCGGTCAGCGTGTCGGGGCCGCCGAGCGGCTCGGACGCCTGGCGCTCGACCTGCGAGCCGACCTTGACCGGCCGGCCGGCGGCGAGGTCGTCCATCAGGGTGCCGAGCGATTCGGGCGTCAGATCCTCGTAATAGTCCTGGTTGATCTGGACCATCGGGGCGTTGCAGCAGGCGCCCAGGCACTCGACCTCGAGCCACGAGAAGTTGCCGTCGGGCGAGACGTGGCCGGCGGGGCCGAGGCGCGCCTCGAGCATCTCCTTCAGGCCCCGGGCGCCGCAGGAATCGCACGGCACCGTGCCGCAGACTTGGACCCAGAAGCGCCCCACCGGCTCCAGCGCGAACATCGTGTAGAAGGTGGCCACCTCCAGCACGCGGATGTTGGGCATGCCGAGTTCGGTCGCCACCGCCTCGATGGCGGCCCGGGGCAGCCAGCCGCCGTTCTGCTCCTGCGCCTTCCAGAGCAGCGAGATCACCGCGGAGGCCTGGCGGCCTTCCGGGTACTTTGCGATCTGGGTCTTCGCCCAGGCGGCGTTCTCGGGGGAGAACGCGAAGCTCTGGGGCTGCTCAGAGGCCGGCGCGAGTCTGCGGTTTGCCATCCTGCTAACGCCTTACCGATCCACTTCGCCGAACACGATGTCGAGGGTGCCCAGCACGCACGACACGTCGGCCAGAAGGTGCCCCCGGCACATCCAATCCATCGCCTGAAGATGCGCGAAGCCCGGCGCGCGGATCTTGCAGCGGTACGGCTTGTTGGTCCCGTCGGACACGAGATAGACGCCGAACTCGCCCTTGGGTGCTTCCACGGCGGCGTAGACCTCGCCTTCCGGGACGTGGAAACCCTCGGTGTAGAGCTTGAAGTGGTGGATGAGCGCTTCCATCGAGCGCTTCATCTCCCGGCGGGGCGGCGGCGCGAACTTGCCATCGATGGCCGCGATCGGGCCCTGACCGGCCGGCTCGCGCAGCTTGGCGCAGCACTGCTTCATGATCTTGGCCGATTCCCGCATTTCCTCCATGCGGATCACCTGCCGGTCATAGGTGTCGCCGTTCCGGCCGACCGGGATGTCGAACGCCATCTCTTCGTAGCACTCGTAGGGCTGCGCCTTGCGCAGGTCCCACGGGATGCCCGAGCCGCGCAGCATGACGCCGGAGAAGCCCCACTCCATGCACTCGTCCACCGAGACGATGCCGATGTCGACGTTGCGCTGCTTGAAGATGCGGTTGGCCATGACGAGGTCGTCGAGATCCTGCACGACCTGCAGGAACGGGTCGCAGAAGGCCTCGATGTCGTCGATCAGCTTGGGCGGCAGGTCCTGGTGGACGCCGCCGGGCCGGAAGTAGTTGGCGTGGAGCCGGGCGCCCGAGGCACGCTCGTAGAAGATCATCAGCTTCTCGCGCTCCTCGAAGCCCCAGAGCGGGGGCGTGAGGGCGCCGACATCCATCGCCTGCGTGGTGACGTTGAGCAGGTGCGACAGCAGGCGACCGATCTCGCAGAACAGCACGCGGATCAGCTGCGCGCGGCGCGGCACCTCGATGCCCGCGAGCTTCTCGATCGCCAGGCAGAAGGCGTGCTCCTGATTCATCGGCGACACGTAGTCGAGCCGGTCGAAATACGGCGTCGCCTGCAGGTAGGTCTTGTGCTCGATCAGCTTCTCGGTGCCGCGGTGCAGCAGGCCGATATGCGGATCGACGCGCTCGACCACCTCGCCGTCGAGCTCCAGCACAAGGCGCAGCACGCCGTGCGCCGCCGGATGCTGCGGGCCGAAATTGATCGCGAAGTTGCGGATGTTGTGCTCGGTCATCGGGCGGCTCCGCTCCTCAGGCCGACTTCTTCTCGTCGCCCGGGAGCACGTAATCCGTGCCCTCCCAGGGCGAGAGGAAATCGAAGTTCCGGAATTCCTGCGTCAGCTGGACCGGCTCGTAGACGACCCGCGCCTCGTCCTGGTCGTACCGGACCTCGACGAAGCCGGTGAGCGGGAAGTCCTTGCGCAGGGGGTGCCCCTCGAACCCGTAATCGGTGAGCAGCCGGCGCAGGTCCGGATGCCCCGAGAACAGGATGCCGTAGAGGTCGTAGGCCTCGCGCTCGTACCAGTTGGCGGCGGGGAACACCTCGATCGCCGAAGGGACCGGGGTCACCTCGTCGGTCTGCACCTTCACCCGGATGCGCGCGTTGTGGCGCAGCGAAAGCAGGTGGTAGACCACGTCGAAGCGCTTCTCGCGCTGCGGGTAGTCCACGCCGCAGATGTCGATGAAGCTGCGGAACGCGCAGGCCGGGTCGTCGCGCAGGTACGTCAGCGCGTAGACGATGTCGGAGGACTGGACCACCAGGGTCAGCTCGCCGAACGCGGTGGCGTGGGACACCACCGCCGGGCCGAGCGCGCCGGTGATGCGCGCCGCCATCGCCGCGAGGGCGGACTCGCCGCTCTCCGGCTGCGTATGCGACAGGATCGAGATGCCGTTGGTCATGCCCGCTCCTCAGCGCTCGATCGTGCCGGTGCGGCGGATCTTCTTCTGCAGCAGCAGCACGCCGTAGAGCAGCGCCTCTGCGGTGGGCGGGCAGCCGGGCACGTAGATGTCCACCGGCACGACCCGGTCGCAACCGCGCACCACCGAATAGGAATAGTGGTAGTAGCCGCCGCCGTTGGCACAGGAGCCCATCGAGATCACGTAGCGCGGCTCTGGCATCTGGTCGTAGACCTTGCGCAGGGCCGGAGCCATCTTGTTGGTCAGGGTGCCGGCGACGATCATCACGTCGGACTGGCGCGGCGAGCCGCGCGGAGCGAAGCCGAACCGCTCGCAATCGTAGCGCGGCATCGACATCTGCATCATCTCGACCGCGCAGCAGGCGAGCCCGAAGGTCATCCACATCAGCGAGCCGGTGCGGGCCCAGTTGATCAGCTCGTCCGTGGTGGTGAGCAGGAAGCCCCGGTCGGCCAGCTCGTCGCTGATCGACAGGAAGGTCGGATCGTCGGCGCCGATCGGCCGGCCGGTGTTGGGATCGATGATCCCCTTCGGCTGGGGCGCGACCGCGGGGGCGCGGGACAGGCTGTGGGTCGTGTCGGTGATCAGGGCCATCGGCGACTCGGAATGCGGTGCGGGCAGGCTGCTGTTGCGAATCAATCCCACTCGAGGGCGCCCTTGCGCCACTCGTAGACGAAACCGACCGTCAGCACGCCCAGGAAGACGATCATCGACCAGAAGCCGAACCAGCCAAGGTCTCCGAAGGTGATCGCCCACGGGAACAGGAACGCGACTTCGAGATCGAAGATGATGAACAGGATCGCCACGAGGTAGAACCGCACGTCGAACTTCATGCGGGCATCGTCGAAGGCATTGAAGCCGCACTCGTAGGCCGAGAGCTTCTCCGGGTCCGGGCTCTTGAACGCAACCAGGAACGGCACGACCAGCAGCGCGGTGGCGATGAACAGAGCAACGCCGATGAACACGATGAGCGGAAGATAGTCCGCCAACAATCCGGTCATGCCAGGGCCTCGCGAGAGCGTCTCGTATCGACGTGGGAAACCGCGGTGCGCCGCCGAACCGGATTCGCCCGTGGAATTGTTCTTATGCCAGGATGCGCGCGGCCGGAGGCTTAGTCGAGCCGCCGACCCGTGACAATGGCTTGTCGCGTCGCACAAAGTGCACGTCCTGCCTTGTGCAGAGATTGGGCGCAGGCGGCTCGCCTGCAACACGACGCAAGCGCGCAGCCCGTCCGGCGCATCGCCGCACAAAACCGTCACGGACACGCTTGACAGTCCCCGGTCTGGCCCATACACCCCGCCCCGTCGCCGGGCGAAACGCCCCCTCGGAAGCGACCACGCCGTGCGGGCGTAGCTCAGTTGGTTAGAGTGCCGGCCTGTCACGCCGGAGGTCGCGGGTTCGAGTCCCGTCGCCCGCGCCACTTCCACAATACCGTTACAAGATGCCCGAACCGCGCCTCCGATCGTCTCGGGGGCGTTCTTGCGTTTGCGCTGCCGTCGGGACCGTGATCGGTCGGCAGATCGGCGCCCTCGAACGTGAGATGTCGGCGGCAACGTGGCAGTCCAGCCGCCACGGACGGTTCAGAGCGGGCGCGGAGCCGTCGTCTCGAGGCCGATCTTGATCGCCACGACGTTGGCACCGGGGATCCGTGACGCCCAGGATCGCCGTCCGCGTGTCGGGCGGCGTCGTTGGCGTGTGCCCACCGACCTCTCATGGACGGTCACACGTACCGACCCAACCGCCTGCCGAGCCCACGTTCCGCTCGACATGCGTACGCCCTCAGGGCCGTGGGACGGCCGCAACCATCTCGATCTCGACATGTGCCCCCAGCGGGAGCGCCGCAACGCCGATCGTCGTGCGCGCCGGGTAGGGGGCCGTGAAGTACTCGGCGTAGACGTGGTTCATCGCGGCGAAGTCGCCCATGTCCGTCAGGAACACGTTGCACTTCACAACGTCCCCGAAGCCAAGTCCCGCCGCTGTCAGCACAGCTTCGAGGTTTCGAAAGCACTGGTGAACCTGCGCTGTGAACCCGCCTTCGACCAAACGGCCGGTCGTCGCGTCGATCGGAGTCTGGCCCGACAAATAGACGGTGTCGCCGGCGCGAACGGCGTGCGCGTAGGGGCCGACGGCCGTTGCACCGGGTGCGGTCACGGCAACTCTGCTCATCGGTGGTCCCTCTTGAATGCCGTGGTCGCGTGAGGGTCCATTCCATGCGGACCGGCGCAGAATCAACGCCGGTCCGCCCCCCGCGCCCGGCGGCGGTCGTCGCGCCGCCCGATCAGCAGGTCGGTGGCGTCGCGGCGGCCCGGCACGGTTGCGTCGGCGACGTCCTGCGGTGTCAGACCGATATCCTTCAGCTCCCGCTCGGACAGGGTCGCGAGTCGGTGCAGGACGCGCCGGTTCATCGCCGCGCGGGACAGGCCCGTCCGCACCTCGGCCGCGGCCTCGGCGATCGCCCGGGCAGCCCGGGCGAGCCAGGACGGCCTGCCCGGCGCGTGGGCGGTCTGGGTGAGGCACTGGTCCATGATTCGATCCTTCGTCCGTGCGGATTTCCGCGATCCTGCGGCCATGGGGCTGGCGGCGACAGGAACAGTTCGGTACGGTTTCGAAGAATTGTCCGGTCGGAAAGGCGGTACGGATGAAGGTCGCGAGCAGGCCGGCGGGAACGCGCGTCGAGACCGTGGCCGGCGAGATCCGTGAGCGCATCGCGGCGCGCCATCTCGTGCCCGGGGTCCGGATCCCGTCGGTGCGGGCGTTCGCGGAATCCATGGGCGTGTCGAAATCGACCGTGGTGGAGGCCTATGACCGGCTGGCCGCCGAGGGCACCCTGGTGGCGCGGCCGGGTTCGGGCTTCTACGTCGCCGGCAAGACCCGGCCGCTCTCCCTCCAGGCGATGGGTCCGCGGCTCGACCGGATCGTGGACCCGCTCTGGATCACCCGCCAGGCCCAGCAGGCCGGCGCGGACCAGCTCAAGCCCGGGGCCGGCTGGCTGCCGGATTCGTGGATGCCGCACGAGGCGATCCGGCGCGGCCTGCGCCGGGTGGCCCGGGCCGATCTGGCCGAGATGACCAATTACGACCGCCCGCTTGGCTACGAGCCCCTGCGGATCCAGATCGCCCGCAAGATCGCCGAGAAGGGCGTCGGCGCCGAGCCGGACCAGATCGTGCTGGTCGAATCGGCCACGCAGGCCCTCGATCTGGTCTGCCGCTTCCTGCTCCAGCCCGGCGACACCGTGCTGGTGGACGATCCCTGCTACTTCAATTTCCTGGCGCTGTTGCGAGCCCACCGGGTCGCGGTGGTCGGCGTGCCGCTGACCCCGGAGGGACCGGACCTGCGGGCTCTGGGCACCCTGCTCGAGCGGCACCGCCCGCGCTTCTACCTCACCAACGCGGCGCTCCAGAACCCGACCGGCGCGAGCCTCGCCCCGGTCATCGCCCACCGGCTGCTGAAGCTGTGCGAGGCGCACGACACCCTGATCGTCGAGGACGAGATTTTCGGCGACCTCGAGCCCGAGCCCGCGCCGCGGCTCGCCGGCTTCGATGGGCTGGACCGGGTGATCCAGATCGGCAGCTTCTCCAAAACGTTGTCTGCCGCCGCGCGCTGTGGCTGGATCGCGTTGCGGGCCGACTGGGTCGAGCCGCTGGTCGATCTCAAGCTGGCGCTGAGCCTCGGCAACGGCCACCTCACCGCGGCCCTGGTGCACAGCCTGATCACCGAGGGCTGCTATCGCCGGCATCTGGCCGAGACCAAGCGGCGGCTGGCCGGCGCCATGGTCCAGGCCTCGGCCGAGCTCGGCGCCTGCGGCCTGAAGCCCTGGGCGCAGCCCCGGGGCGGCTTCTTCCTGTGGATGCACTTGCCGGACGGGCGCGACGGCGCCGAGGTAGCGCGCCGGGCGATGGCGCAAGGCATGGTCCTGGCGCCGGGCACCGCGTTCAGCCTCTCGGACGACTGGAACGGCTACATGCGCTTCAACGTCGCCCGTTGCGTCGACCCGCGCATCCGGCCGATCCTGCGCGCGGCGCTGGCGTGATCGCTCCGGTGCCATGGCTTTGCGCGCGCAGCGCAGCGACCTGGCGGGGTTCCTCGTTTGATCGGGGTACGGCGCCCAATGGGCCTGCGCCCGATAAGCTTGAGATTAGGGTGACAGCGTTCGACCCAACTTGGCCGCCTGGTTTGCCACAGGCGCTTCCCGATAGCGGTCATTCGTTGGCCGTCTGGCAACTTCGGCTTGGGGTGGCCACCAAACCCGGACCTCGCGACCCGAAGTGGACATTCCACCTCCGACCCACAGCATTCCCGCGTATCGCGCGCAGAACACTCATGGTCGAAAACTCGAGTTGACACATCGATCCTGAGTTGCGTGTATCGCTTCTCGGGGACCTAGTCATGAGCGCGATTTTCGATGCCTCGGAATGTGATGACTGGCTCCACTCGAAGCAGGCCGAACTCCGCGCGCTTATGGCTGAGGCGCGGTCGGTGCGCCGGGAGGCAGCCGTCATGCGCGAAGCGAACGCGCAGTCTCGTTTCCGCCTGCAACAGGCCTGGGCCAGCATCTCCGCTCAGTGGGGGCTGACACCGCCGGCTGACGCTGAACCCGAGGCGCCCGACCACCGCTTATCCATTCTCGAAGCCTTGAACCTTGCCGGCCTCGATGAAGGCGATCTCGACGACGTGGCCACGTCCATGTGCGCCGCATACCAAGCTGCTGTGGCCAGGGACGACGAGGTACAGGACGTTTTGAGAGACGCGCTGATGTCCATCGGCCGCCACATCGCCGCACAGATGGGCCCCAAGGCAGCAGGTGTCGTTCAAAGTTGACACGCCTTGACCGTTCCTGGGAGGGCGCGCGTATGGCAGACGAAGCCTCCCATGCGGGATCCCTCCAGCACATCGCCGACGTCCTGGGCGTGCCGGTTTCGACATTCTACGGGCGCCCGGACTCGAACGCTCGCCCGATCGATGAGGAGAAGTTGCTGACGGTGCTGGCGAGGTTCCTGCGCGCCTTCGAGGAGGCCGGTAACCCGGCGGAACGCAGACGCTGCGCCGAATGGCTGAGTACCGAGTTCAAGCACCTGGGCATCGGTACGCCGAGAGACAGCTAACTCTCGTTCCGATCACACGGCTTTGTCTCGAAACCACCCTTCTCAGACATCACCAGCGCCAAGCGGATCGCGTCCAAACCCTCAATCACGTCTCAACCGCGCGTGATGACGGTGAGCGGCGCAACGAACAGATTGAGGTCGGCCTCACGCCGGCAACAGCAGCTCCGCCTTCAGCCCGCCGAGATTCGATCGCCCGAGGCTTAAGCCGCCGCCGTAGAGCTCGGCGAGTTCGAGGGTGATCGGCAGCCCGAAACCGTGGCCCGGCACGCCCTCGTCGAGGCGCCGTCCGCGGGCCATGACCGCCTCGGCGGCCTCGGCCGCGAGGCCGGCCCCGTCATCCTCCACGGCGACCCGGACGCCGTTCGCCTGCGGGAGTGCCGTCACCCGCACGCGGCTGCGGCACCAGCGGCAGGCGTTGTCGACAAGGTTGCCCAGCATCTCGTCGAGGTCCTGCCCCTCGCAGGGCACCGTGAGGTCGTCCGGCACCGCCAGCTCGATCGCCACGCCCTTCTCGGCGTAGAGGCGCACCAGCGCATCGCGCAGGTCCGAGACCCGGGGCGCCAGGGGCGTGCGCCCCCGGGCCGAGCCGGCGAGCGCCGCCGCCCGGGCCCGGCGCAGGTGGTGGCGGACCCGCCGGTCCATGGCGTCCACCTGCAGGCGCAGGGCGCCCCCGGGATCGCGGGCAGGCTCGGCCAGCGCCATCGACAGGGTCGCCAGCGGCGTCTTGAGGGCGTGGGCGAGGTTGGCGACGTGACCGCGGGCCCGCTCCAGGTTCTGCGCGTTCTGGTCCAGCAGCGCGTTGAGTTCGGCGACCAGCGGCTTGATCTCGGCGGGCTGCTCCTCCGGCACCCGCTCCCGGTGCCCGGTGCGCACGGCGGCGAGGTCGCCGCGCAGGCGCCGCAGCGGCGCCAAGCCGAGGCGCACCTGCAGGGCCAGTCCGGCGATCAGGCAGAGGCCGAGCACGCCGAGCGCCAGCGCCAGGCTGGTCAGGGCCTCGCGCAAGGGGCCGTACAGGGCCGCCCGGGGCGCCGCCGCGACGATCGTGGCGGGGGGCGTGCCCGGCACGTCGAGGATGCGCAGGATCAGCCGCTCCCCCCGCGGCCCGGTGCCGTCCGCCGGATGCGGGCGGTCGGGCTCGTCGTCGGGGCCCGGCTCGGTGACGGTGATATGGCCGCCCCGCAGGGAGCCCGAGCCGAAGGTCTCTGCCCCCCGGCGCACCTCCCAGGCCCAGCCGGGCCCGTCCCGGTCGAAGGGCGGCGCGTCGCGATCCCGGGGCAGAAGGCCCGCCTCCAGGCCGGTCCGCAGCGCGACGATCTGGGCGTCGAGATGCCCTTCGATCTGCCCCCGGACGAAGCGGTGCAGGATCACCCCGATGGCGAGCCCGGCCACCACGAGCGCCGCCAGCACCAGCGCCAGGGCGGCCACCAGCAGGCGGGTCCGCAGGGAGCGGTGCGGCGGCGGTCTCTTCTTCGGCGGCGGCATCAGGCCGGATCCGCGTGCAGGCGGTAGCCGTGGCCCCGCACGCTCTCGATCCGCGCGGGGGCGATCTTCCGGCGCAGGCGGGTGATGATCACCTCCACGGAGTTCGAATCGACATCCGCGTCGCCCTCGTAGACCCGCTCGATCAGGTGCGGGCGCGGCACCACCGCGTCGCGGTTGAGCATCAGGCAGGACAGGACCCGCCATTCGAGGCCCGTGAGCTTGAGCGGCAGGCCCTCGTGCTCGAAGGCGCCGAGCCCCGTATCGAAGCTGAGAGGGCCACAGGCGATCCGGCTCGCCCCGCCGCCCTGCGACCGGCGCACCAGGGCGCGCAGGCGGATCACCAGCTCCTCCACCCGGACCGGCTTGACCAGGTAATCGTCCGCTCCCGCCTTGAACGCCGCGACCTTGTCGCTCCAGCCGTCCCGGGCGGTGAGCACCAGCACCGGCAGGGTCCGCCCGGCCGCCCGCCAGGCGCGCAGCACCGAGACGCCGTCGCCCTTGGGCAGGCCGAGGTCGAGCACCACCGCGTCGTAGCCCTCGGTCTCGCCGAGATGCTGCGCGTCCTCGCCGGTGGCGGCCCGGTCGAGGACGAAGTTCTCCGCGCGCAGGACCTTGGCCAGTTCGGCAGCCAGGGCCGCGTCGTCCTCCACCAGCAGGATTTTCAAACGTTTGCCCCCTCGTGCCCCGGCCCGCCCGACACCGTGGCGCTGCCGGAAGTTAGGGCCGCTCTCTCACGCTGCCCATCCATCCGGCCCCCGGATCTGCACCCGCGGCCAAGTCCTTGATCGCCCGCGCGTCTCGGCGCCGATCCGGCCATAGGCGGACGGCTTTAACCGAGGCTGAACCGGGCGGTTCAGGCCGGATTTGAGGGGGCGTCTTACGAAGGCGCCACGGACCGATCGGGTCCCGAACCTTCTCAAGAGGACGACAACGATGAGCGACGACAACACCATCGACGGCACCGCCCGCGAGATCCGCGAGCCGGCCTCCGCCAAGCCAACCAGAAAGGTCCCGGGGCGGACCTGGGTCGTGGCCGCGATCGCCGCACCCCTGGCTTTGGGTGCCGCCGGCCTGTCCCTGGCGCAGGGCACCGCGTTCCAGCCGACCCCGGTGGATCCGGTGGCGATCCAGGCGCTGGCCCCGTCGAGCGCCACCGCCATCAAGGGCGAGGTCGCCGAGATTTTTGGCAACAAGTTCGTGGTCCAGGATTCCACCGGCCGGGCGCTGGTCGAGACCGGCCCCGCCGGCGAGGGCGGCAACCTCGTGGCCAAAGGCGAGGCGGTGACGGTGCAGGGCCGGTTCGAGACCGGGTTCCTGCATGCCAGCGTGCTGACCCATGGTGACGGCCGCAAGGTGGTGATCGGGCCGGCCGGCGGACCTCCGCGTGGCAGCCTCGACTGGGCCAAGGACAAGCTCGGCCTCGGGCCGAACCCGGACGTGCCGGCGCTGACCGCCGCCGTCCAGGCCGCCGGCTACGGCGACGTGCGGGTGACCGGCCGCGGGCCGCGCCACCTCGACGTCGCGGCCAAGGACCGGGACGGGCGCGAGCACCAGCTCCATGTCGGCTTCGACGGCCAGGTTCGCGAGCGGCCGGTCCCGGGCGCCCGGCTCTGAGGCCTCGGTCGCCTGCATGTGCACGCCGCCGGACCGATCTCCGGCCCGGCGGTCAGGGACGATGCAACCGTTTCCCCCCTGCCGCGTCCTCCTGTCACCCAGCTGAACAGGAGGCACCCCTTGGAACCGATGAAGCCGATGGAACCCATGAAGCCGATGGAACCCATGAAGCCGATGGAACCCATGAAGCCCATGGAGCCGATGAAGGGCATGGAGCCCTTTTGGCCGAAGGACCTGGGCGATCCCTCGACCAGCGGCTCCCAGAACGGCATGAAATACGCGTTCTTCCCGGACAAACATCGTCTCCTGATCGAGCGCGACGGCCAGGTCTCAACCTACGATAGCGGTGACCACCGGATCGGCGGCGTCTCGCAGTCGGACGGCAGCACCAAGTCGCTAACCTTCTCGAGCCAGAACGGCGACGTGGATCTGGGCTCGCTCAAGAAGCTCGACTGACCGTCCAGGTCTGATAAGGCCCAGCACCCAACCCGTTGAAAGTGCTGGCCCGCACAGGTTCGGTCAGCCTGGAGGCCGCCCTATCAACCTCCCGGTCGTCCCGGGGCGCCGGAGGCGAGCCCGGGATCCAGAGCCGCCGACGATGCGAAGCCTCGATCCCACGGTAGTTCTGGATCCCGGGTTCCGCTCCGCGACCCCGGGATGACAGGGGCGGCTTCATAAAGGCCTGAGCCTAAGGTTAGCCTCGTCGGGCGAACGGCACAGAACGCGATTCAAACCCGCCAGAGGGGCTGGGTTCGGGCCATTCGGAAACAAGGCGTTTCGGGTTTGGGACGATGTCTGCGGGTGTTCGACCCAGGGCCGGGAAGCCCAGCCGCCTTTCCCTCCGGCGCCGGGCCCTCTAAGCCCGGCCCGGCCATGCGACCCCTCCCGCCGATCCGTCCCGAACCATGCGCGCCTTGATCGATCTCGTTCGCATCATGCATGCGCGCGATCGGCGGCGGCTCGCCCTGATCGCGGCGGGCCTGGCGGGCGCGGCGCTGTTGGAGGTGGTCGGCGTCGCCTCGGTGATCCCGTTCCTGACCCTGGTCGGCGACCCATCGGCGGCGACCCGCGTGCCGTACCTGGCCCAGGCCCGCGAGGCCCTTGGGCTCGCCGACGCGCGCAGCTTCCTGCTGGTCACCGGCGGGGCGGCGCTGCTGGCGATCCTGACCACCGCCGTGGTCAATGCCGGGCTGACCTACGCGCAGCTCCGGTTCACGCATCTGGCCGGCTACGGCTTCAGCCGGCGGATGCTGTTCCGCTACCTCGACCGGGAGCGGCTGTTCTTCGCCCAGGCCAACAGCGCCGAGCTTGCCAAGAACGTCCTGTCCGAGACCGACCGGCTGGTGGTCGGCGTGCTGACCCCGGCCACCGTGCTGGCCTCGCGGGCGACCTCGGCGCTCGCGGTGATCGCGTTCCTGCTGGCCTACGCGCCGCAGCTCGCCCTGATCCTCGGCGGCGGCTTCGGCGGCCTCTATTTCGGGATCTACCTGATCATGCGGGCCCGGCTCGCCCGGCTCGGCGGCCGCTCGGTGGCCGACAACGAGGCAAGGTTCCGGATCGTGCAGGAGACGTTCGGCGCGCTCACGGAATTGAAGCTCTACGGCCGGGCCGAGGCCTTCGCGGGCCGGTTCGACGCCCCGGCGCGTGCCTACGCGATCGCCACCGCCGAGAGCCTGCTCACCGGCCAGATGCCGCGCTTCGTGATCGAGGCCCTGGCCTTCGGCGGGGTGATCGTGGTGGTGCTGTTCGCCCTCGCCCAGGGGCTGGATGTGGCCGGGATCCTGCCGCTGCTCGGCCTGTTCGCCTTCGCGGGCTACCGGATGCTCCCGGCCTTCCAGAACATTTTCACATCCGTCTCCCTGATGCGCTTCTACAGCCCGGTGGTGCGGGTGATCGTCGATGAACTCTCCGGCGAGCGCCGCCCCGGCCCACGTACCGACGAGCGCCTGCCCTTCGGCCGTGCCATCAGGCTGGAGGGGGTCGGCTTCGATTACGGCACCGGCCGACCGGCGCTGGCCGAGATCGACCTGACGATCCCGGTCAACACGACGATCGGCCTCGCCGGCCGCACCGGCTCGGGCAAGTCGACCCTGGCCGGCCTGCTGCTGGGGGTGCTCACCCCGGGCACGGGCCGGATCACCGTGGACGGGCGCGTGCTCGACGCCAGCGCCCTCCCCGCCTGGCAGAACCGCATCGGCTACGTCCCGCAGGACGTGTTTCTCGTGGACGGCACCGTGGCCGAGAACATCGCCCTCGGCCTCGACGCGCCGGATCTGCCCGCCGTCGAGCGCGCGGCCCGGCTCGCGGGCGCGCATGATTTCGTGGCCGCCCTGCCCCACGGCTACGCCGCGCGCGTCGGCGAGCGCGGCGCGCGGCTCTCCGGCGGCCAGCGCCAGCGCCTCGGCATCGCCCGGGCGCTCTACCACGATCCGGACGTGATCGTGTTCGACGAGGCGACCTCCGCGCTGGACGACGAGACGCAAGGGGCCGTGATGCGCGCCCTGCGGGCGCTCTCGGGCCGGCGCACCGTGATCCTGATCGCCCACCGGCTCTCGACCCTGGAGGGGGCAGACGCGGTCCACGTGCTGGAGGGCGGCCGGATAGTGGCCTCCGGGCCGCCGGAGACGATCCTGCCGGGATTGGGGAATGCGGCGTGAGGTGGCGCCCTCCCCTTGCGTCCCGGTCCGCGTCCGTTACCTCGACGGTTCGAGGATCGCCCGGGAGGCACGCTTGAGCACGCGCATCGACCTGACCGCTCCGGACGGCACCACGGCCGTGCTCTCCACCCACGGGGCCGAGCCGGTCTCCTGGCGGGTCGGCGGCACCGAGTACCTGTGGAGCGGCGATCCGGCGCATTGGAACCGGCACGCTCCCTGGCTCTTCCCCGTGGTCGGCGCCTCGGCCGGCGGCCAGGTGACGGTCGGGGCCGCGCGCTACCCGATGGCGCAGCACGGTTTCGCCCGGGACCTGCCGTTCACGGTCGTCGATCGCGGCGCCGACGCGGTGACGCTTCGGCTGACCGACGGGCCGGAGACACGGGTGCATTACCCGTTCGCCTTCCGCCTCGACATCGCGGCCCGGGTGAAGCCGTCCGGGCTCGACCTCACCGTCACCGTGGTCAACACGGGCGACGTTCCCCTGCCCTACGCGCTCGGGTTCCACCCGGCCTTCCCGTGGCCCTTCGCGGGTGGCGAGCGGGCCCGGGACGGCGGCTACGCGGTGGCGTTCGAGCGGCACGAGCGCCCGTTCGCCCCGCAGGTCGGCCCCGGCGGGCTGCTGCTGCGCGACGAGCAGCCGATCCCGCTGTCCGGCGATACCCTGCCCCTCGACCCGGCGATCTTCACCGAAGCCTTCGTGTTCCGGAATGCGCAGAGCCGATGGATGCGCTTCACCGGACCCGGCCAGGGGGCGGTCAAGGCGATCCGCATGGAGATGGAGGATTTCCCGCACCTCGCTGTCTGGACGAAGCCGACCGCGCCGTTCCTGTCGCTCGAGTGCTGGACCGGCTACGCCGACTGGGCGGATTTCTCCGGCCCGCTTCAGGAGCGCGACGCGCAACGCGTGCTGCCACCGGGTGACGAGGCTCGTCACGGCGTCCGCCTGACCCTGGAAACCTAGCGGTTGCGCGTCTGGGTCGCCCGACCCGAGCCGGGGGCCACCCGCACCGGCGCGGCCCTGGCCGCGCGCGGGCACGCCCCCCTCGTGGCACCGGTGCTGGCGATCGGGCCGACCGGCGCGGAACCGCCCGCCGGTTCGTTCGACGCGCTTCTGTTCACCAGCGCCCACGCGGTGCCGGCCCTCCGGGACACGCAAAGCCTGCGCGGGCTGCCGGTCTTCGCGGTCGGCCCCCGGACCGCCGAGCGTGTGCGCGCGGCGGGGCTCGGGCCTGTTCGGGAGGGACCGGGTGACGCGGCCGGGCTCGCCGCCCTCGTGGCCGAGGTGTTGCCGGCCGGGGCGTGCCTGCTCCACGCCACCGGGACCGCCCGCAAGCCCGAGCCCGAAGCGACCCTGACGGCCGCCGGATTCACGATCGTGATCGTCGAGGCCTACACGGCGGATCTGGTCCCGACCCTGCCTGCTGCCGTGGGCGACGCACTCGCCGCCGGGGCGCTCGATGCCGCGCTGCATTACTCCCGCCGCAGTGCGGCCGCCGCGCTCGCGCTCGCGGATGGATCGGGACACGGCGGAGCTTTCCGCCGCTTGAGGCATTACTGCCTGTCTGTTGATGTCGCGTTCCCCCTGGAAGCCGCCGGCATCGCGGTCCATTTCGTTGCGGCACGGCCGCGGGAAACGGATCTGCTCGATGCCCTCGCGCCACGCTTCGGCGACGGCGCGCGGTGACAGCGGGACAGAGCCGCCGTATCTCGCCCTCGCGCCCGGTGCCGCCGCGGTGCTACGGGGGCGCGGCGACGCCGAAGAGTTGGAGGACTTGCCCGTGACGCCACCACCCAGCGACGCCGACAAGCCCGGAGCCGGCGGTCCGAAGCCGGGCGGCGCTCCGTCCACCCCTGCGCAACCCGATCCGGGCCGGACCGAATCCCGGCCAGGTGCGAAGTCGCCCGCCCCCGCGGTGGGGGGCGCCAAGCCCGTGCCGGTCGCACCGAATCAGCCGGGTGCACCCGGCACTGGATCTCCGGCGGCCACTCCGCCCAAGCCGGCGACCGAGCCGGTCTTGACCGTCAAGCCGGGCAGCCCCGGCGCGGCCGACGGCAAGCCAGAAGCCGGCAAACCACTTGGCGACGGCGCCAAGCCGTCCGCCGCTGGAACGGATCGTCCCGGCGAGAGCAAGCCTGCCGCGTCCCAGCCGGGTGCCACGGCCTCTTCGGGCTCCGAGGCCAAGCTGGCGTCCGGCATCGCCGGGCCGAAATCCGAACCCGGCAAACTCGAACCCGGCAAGCCCGAAGCCAGCAAGGTCGAACCCGGCAAGCCCGAAACCGGCAAGGTCGAACCCGGCAAGCCCGAGGCGGCTAAGCCGGATCCCACCAAGGCTGGCCAGCCGGGTGCGGGCGCGCAGGGTGGCGGTGGTCCCCGGCCCGGTGCTGCGGCGACCGGTGCCGCGGCCGCTGCGGTCACGGCCGGGCCGATCCTGGACCTGAAGGCCAAGCGCATTCCCGATCCGCCGCAGCCCGGCAAGGACGCCCCGAAGGATGCGCCCAGGGACGGGTCGAAGGAAACTGGCAAGGAAACTGCCAAGGACACTGCAAAGGTTGCCGCGAAGGAGCCCCCGAAGGGCTCCGGGACGACGGCCCTGACCCCCGTGACCCCGCCGGCCGGGCGGGCCCGGGCCGGGTTCGGCTCCCTGGCGGCGGCCGGCCTCATCGGCGGCCTGATCGGCGCGGGCGCGCTGTTCGGCGCAGAGCGCGCCGGCCTCGGCACTGTGCGGCCGAACGCCTCCGATCCGTCCCTGTCCGGCCAGGTCGCCTCCCTCGACAAGCGGGTGGACGGGCTCGCCCCGCGCGATGCCGTCGCCGACCTCGACAAGCGTGTCGCCGCCGCAGAGGCCGCGGCCCGGCAGGCTCTGGAGAAGGCCCCGGCCCCCGGCGGCGCTGCGACGGACGGGCAGGCGCCCGCGACGAATGCGGCGGTGCCGGCCGATCTCGCCGCGCGCCTCGACAGCCTCGATCAGCGGGTCGCCGCGCTCCAGGAGGAGCCCGGCCGGGATCAGGGGGGCGATGCCAAGCTCGGCGCGGCCCAGGCGGCCGATCCCAAGCAGGTCGCCGATCTCGATGCGCGCGTGAAGGCGCTCGAGGCGGATCAGCCCGACAAGGGGGCCGCGGCCGAGGCGTCGAAGACGATCGCCGCCCTGCAGGGCGAGGTCGAGCAGCGGACCAAGGCCAATGCCACGGCCGACGCCGCCCTGGGCCAGCGCCTCGACAGCCTGCAGCAGGCCCTCGACGCCCGCGTGAAGGCCGCCACCGAGGCGGTTCAGGCGGCCACGCAGGCGAGCCGCACCGCCGCGGAGGCGGGTCAGACCCAGGCCGCCGAGGCCGCGAAGGCGGTCGACCGCCGCCTGCAGGAGCAGGCCGACAAGATCGCCGCGCTCGACAAGAGCGTGTCCCAGCGGGCCGAAATCTCCACCGTTCAGGCGGCGCTGCGGGTGGTGGTGGCCGATCGCGTCGCCTCGGCGCTCGCGGCCGGCATGCCCTACGCGGAGCCGCTCACGACGCTGCGCAAGCTGGATCCGGGTGCGGAAGCCCAGGCCACGGCGCTCGCGCCGTTCGCCGAGACCGGCGCGCCGACCACGGCCCAACTCGCCAACGCGTTCCGGCCGGTCGCCGAGCAAGTCGCCGCCAAGCGCCGGTCGCAGCTGGCCCGGAGCGCCGCCGAGACCGGCGATTTCCGCACCAAGCTCCTGAGCATGGCCGACGGCCTCGTGCAGGTGCGCAAGGTCGATGCGCCCGCCGCCACGCCGGAGGCGTCCGACGAACCCGAGGCCAAGGTCCAGGCAGCGCTGGACCGCGGCGACCTGCCGGCGGCGTCCGCGGCCTTCGCGGCCCTGCCGCCCGAGATGCGCGACCAGGCCGGCGATTTCGCCGCCAAGCTCAAGGCCCGGGCCGCCGCCGAGGAGTCCGTACGGGCCCTGCTCGCCGGTGTCTTCAAGGCCCTGCCTACGGATGCGGCCTCCGGTGCCGCCCCGGCGGCGCCAGGCCGCTAGGCAGTGACGGCGTCGATCCGCGCCTCGCGCGGCTGCATCTTCTCCGGTCGGGCGCCCAGGCGCCCCGCCTCTCCCGCACCCAGCGGTGGCCGCCCGGCGGCCGTCGACAGGAGACACTGACCCCATGTGGCGCGCCCTCGCCTTCCTGGCCCTGCTCGCACTCGCCGCCTTCGGGGCGGTCTGGATCGCCGACCGGCCCGGCACCGTCACCGTCGTCTGGAACGGCTACCAGATCGGCACCAGCCTCGCGGTCGCCCTGGTCGGCGTGATCGCCGCGGCCATCTTCCTGGGCCTGCTCTGGGCGATCGTGCGCGGCGTGATCGGCCTGCCCGAGGCGCTGGTGCGCGGCTCGGCGGAACGCCGCCGGGCGAAGGGCTTCTCCGCCCTCTCGCGCGGGATGGTGGCGGTGGGCTCGGGCGACCCGCTCGCCGCCCGCCGCTACGCCGGGGATGCCGAGCGGCTGCTCGGCCCCGAGCCGCTGACCCTCCTGCTCAAGGCCCAGGCGGCACAGATCTCCGGCGACCGCGACGCCGCCGAGAGCGCCTTCCAGCGCATGGTCGACGACCCCGAGACCCGGGTGCTCGGCCTGCGCGGCCTGTTCGTCGAGGCGCGCCGCCGCGAGGACGAGACCGCCGCCCGCGCCTACGCGGTGGAGGCGGCCCGCCTCGCTCCGAGCGTGACCTGGGCCAACGAGGCGATGCTGGAGGCGCAATCCGCCGACGGCGACTGGGGCTCCGCTCTCGAGACCATCGAGCGGCGCTCCTCCCTGGGGCTGATCGACAAGCCGACCGCCCGGCGCCAGCGGGCCGTGCTCCTGACGGCGATTGCCGGCGAGCGCGAGGCCGGTGAGCCGGAACTCGCCGCCGAGCGCGCCCTGCAGGCGGTCAAGCTCGCCCCCGACCTGGTACCGGCAGCCTGCATCGCGGGGCGCCTGCTCTCGCGCCGGGGCGACCTGCGCAAGGCCGCCAAGGTCGTCGAGACGGCCTGGAAGACCAATCCGCACCCCGACCTCGCCAAGGTCTATCTCGGCCTGCGCCCCGGTGATTCGGTCCGCGACCGCCTGGCCCGGGCCGAGACCCTGGCCAAACTCACGTCCTGGGATCCGGAATCCCGCCTCGCCGTGGCGCAGGCGTCCCTCGACGCGCGCGAATACGGCCGGGCCCGGGAGGCCCTGAAGCCGCTGCTCGCCGACCGCCCGACCGTCCGCTCCAGCCTGATGATGGCGGCGATCGAGGAGGCCGAGCACGGCGCGGCGTCCGGTCAGGCCCGCGAGTGGCTGTCCCGGGCGGCCCGGGCGCCGCGCGACCCGGTCTGGATCGCCGACGGCATCGCGTCCGACACCTGGGCGCCGGTCTCGCCGGTCAGCGGCCGCCTCGACGCGTTCGCTTGGCGCGAGCCGCCGAACACGTTGGCACCCTCCGAGCCCGCGGCGGAGCCGGAGGAGCCCGACCTGCCGAAGCCCGTCCTCGTCCCGGCCGAACCGATGTCGCGCGCTCCGCTTCCGACCATCATCCCCGCCGCCAGCCCGCCGGCTGGTCCGGGGGCCGACGCGGTTTCCGCCGGCATGGCGTCTGCGGCGGTCCCGGCCTCGGGCGAGCGGGCCGCGCGGCGGACGGCATGACGAATCGGCTGGTCCGGCCTTAGCCGGATAACGAGAGAAGAGTGGGAGATATCAGTCTTGTACTGAACTTTTCCCTCGGTCGCGCGCTTACGTTGACGTCAGTTGTTGATACTGCGTACCCTGTTGCTGATGCACGCCCGCGCCGACCGAGGATCAGACAATTTGCCCTCCGCTTCATCTCCCTGTCGCGTCGCCGATCCGGCGGGGCGCAACGCGGGTTCCGACCCGGCCGGTCCTGTCGTGACGGCCGCGATCGAGGACACGGCCGAACCGCGCCGGCAGGTGGGCGTTCTGCCGTTTCAGCAGGGGCGCGACGGTGAGAACCGGATCCTCCTGGTGACTTCCCGGGAAAGCCGGCGCTGGGTCATCCCGAAGGGGTGGCCGATGAAGGGCCGCAAGCCGTTCGAAGCGGCGGCGCGCGAAGCGTACGAGGAAGCCGGCCTGCGCGGCGATGTCGGCAAGCGGCCACTCGGCTACTACGTCTACCAGAAGCGCCTGAAGAACCTCGACGCGGTCCTGTGCCAGGTCAAGGTGTTCCCGCTGAAGGTTCGTAAGCAGCTCAAGAACTTCCCGGAGGCGAATCAGCGCGAGTTGCGCTGGTTCACGCCTGCCGAGGCCGCCGAGGCCGTGTCCGAATCGGGCCTCGCGGCGATCATTCGCGCCACATGCCGGCAAGTTAAGGCGACGGACGCGTAACCCACCGTTGCCAAGCCGGCGATGATCCGTTATTGCCCCTCTCAGCCGGACGGACACGCCCCCAAGCGGGGTCGCCACGGCGCTTGCTGCGGTAGCTCAGTGGTAGAGCACTTCATTGGTAATGAAGAGGTCGACAGTTCAATCCTGTCTCGCAGCACCAGCAAACTCAGTAGCTTAGCCTACAATCTTTCAGCATCTGCACCCCACAAATTATCGTAGGGGTGCAGTGGGGGTGCAATCATCGAGTTGCACTCAGTAGCGGTGCGTGAACGTCATCGGACGTGTCAGTTAACCGCGCCTTGGTTTCCGGCTCGTCCGTATGCCCCGTAAGTGACCGGAGCGAGTGGCAGGCGGCGTTCAGCGGATCCGGCTGGACGATGACACCTTTGCAGCCTGAGCGGTTTCCTGAGGCTCCTGTGAAGCTCCGTCGTCCGGCTGGTAGCCGCTGCACGCCTTTACCCTGAAAGCGTCGTCAACCATCTGCTGAAGACGTCGGCCGTCGAAGCGAGAAATCGACCGGCTCAACTCGGCCAGCTCGTCCACCGTCGCGCGGTTCAGAACGGCCTCAAGAGCCGTGGGTCTGGCCTGCTGCTCAGCCTGCGCTTTGGCTTCGGCCTCGTTCGTCCTGGCGTCGCGTTCCTCCAGGATCCGGGCTCTTTCGGCCCGTACCTCAGGTGAGACCTGGTTGCGCTCGCGGCGTTCCTTGGCTCTGGTCTCGCGGCGGCGTGCTTCGCCAAGCTGAAGGCCCATCAGGGCGGCGGTGTGGCTCATGATTTGACTCCGGCTTCAGCCCTCAGGCGTGCGGCAAGTTGAGGGTGAGTGTTTTGGACAAAGGCGGCGTGTGTCCGGTTTCCGGTCGCCCAAGGCGATCCGAACACCCTGACCAGCTCATCGGCCTGTCGCTGCTTGATCTCGCTGGACCCGGCCTTAGCGGCCTGGTTCAGCTCAATCGCGCGCTCGGTGGCAGTCTTGCTGCCTGGCGTCGGTTTGGTGCTGGTGGTCCGGCCGGTCTCGGTGCCAGCCGGCTTCCCGAACCCAACGCCGTAGAGGTCGAGGGCCTGGTTGAGGTCGCCGCGCCGGTCGCCACCAATGCTGAAACTGAGCACCGGGTGGTCGCCGGTCTCGATACTGGCCCCGCTGTTCAGAGTGGCGTTGAGGCTTTCGGCCTCCTCAGTGGTCAGCTCGCGGTTGCCTGCGGTCGCGTGAGCCCGAATGCTCGGGAGAAAATCAATCGACGCGCCCTTCATGCCGCCATCTCCTGTGTTTGCGGTGCGAGCTGGTGGAGCGCCTGGCCGAGGGTACCGAAGCGGCCGGCACCGAGGGCAAACCCGAGCTTCATGGAGACCGGATCGAGGTCGAGGATCAGGTTCAAGCTCTGGTCCAGCCACACGATTTCATCGGGGCTAAGCTCTCGGCCTCCGGCCAGGCCATGAGCCCGGATCTGCTGATCGAAGCTGACGTGAACGCCCCTCACCGAGCCGGCTCACGGACTGCGGATGCGAGGGCGCCAATCTCCAGTAGGGCTGCGGCCAGGGTTGAGCGGATGAATTGGGGCCGGGACAGACGCTTGTCCTTACGAGCGCGGTCCAGAGCCTGAGCAACCTCGCCGTCTAGTTCGACGTAAAGTCTCACCGGCACTTGCGCGGTGTTGGTGGTCATGGTGGTTTCTCCTGTTGGGGATGTGAATGGCGCACGCGAAAGCGCGCCGCGGACTGGGGTCCGAGACGTTGAGGCCGGAGTGGATCCGACAGTTCAGATTATCAGGTGGGTGCTACCGGGTGAATGTATGGCAGCCTGCCTGAGCGTCTAGCACACCAGGCCCTCTTTGTCAAGCCACTGCTTCCGAAGCTCAGGTCTCTGCTTCAGATGTACTGTTCAGAAGCGTGGCCGTGGGCGGAACCGAGTTCTAACGCCCTTCGGTCTGGTCTGGCCTTCCGAGAATGAGTCTTGTTCTGGATGGCCTCTAGGATCGCCCAGGAGACTCGCTGGCGGCCGTGAGCTGTTTCCGTGGTAATCCCCACAACCGACCCCTTGTCGCCTCTGTGTGAGGCTCTCAGGGGACGGGTGGGGCGGAACTGAGGTTCTTAGGACCTTCGGTCCTGTTCCGGCCTCTGATGATGAGGGGTCTGTCGTGACCACCCTCCTCGTTGAGGGTATCAGATGGCTGGTCCCTTTCGCTTGGCGTTCTCGATCCGGCCTGCTTCCCGGTACCAGTCCCGCCACGCCTTGTGCCAGTCGGTGCGCCTCCAACTGTTCTTCATGGCGTGAGCCTTGAAAGCGTAGAACGTTTCCTGGACGGTTTTACCGACCGGACCAGCGTATGCGTCCGTGGCCATGTCCCGGATTTCCTTGCTCCAGAGTAGTGTGTTCGGCCACGTCGTCTCTCGGGGCTTGGTCTGACGCTCGACCTTCGTGTCTGGCTGGTTGGTGTGGGTGCTGTCCTGCGGTCCCTGGTGCCCCGTCGAGGGGCTGAAGGGGGCGACAGGACCGTCCGAAGCTGATGAGGGACTTAAGGGAGAAGAGATTTCCTTCGGAGATTGAAGGTTCAAAGGTTCGGGTGAACTGGAGTTCAGCCCCTCCCCTGAACTGGAGTTCATCCCCCCCCTGAACTTGGGTTCAGCCCCCTCCGTCTCGGATTGGCTGTCCTGAGCCGGCCCGGGGAATGGGATGACGTTGGTCCTGGAGGATGATGCCGGACCCTCGCCCCGCTTGGCCGGGGTGCCTCCCGTGGTCGTCTTGGTCTGGAAATCCCAGTGCGGTACGTCCAGGAGGGTGTACTTGTTGCGGACTTTCTCACCGCCGGAAACCCAATCGATCAAGCCGGCCGCCTTGAGTTCGTCCAGGGCCTTGTAGGCCATCCGTTCGGAAATGCCGGAGTCTTCGGCGATGCCGGGAACAGACGGATCGCACCGGCCGGTGGTGCTGTTGTGGCGGGCGGCCAGCACGACAATGACGCGCCTGCCTGAGGGCGTGAGTTTCTTGTTGGACTGGAGCTTGAAGGCCCACTGAAGCTTGTCGAAAGAGGATGGGTGAGCGCTCGGCGCCTCTTGAACTCCAGGCCCAGGTGTGCTAGGAGGAGCGTCTAGTTGTTTGATCACTGTCTTTCCGCTGTGGTAGGTGGAGGGCATGTTTTCGGTTCCTGTGAGAGCCCGTTTCGATCCTCTTCGCGTGGTGGCACGGGGATCGGGCGGGCTTCTTGCTGTGTGCTCTGTCGCGTTGCGAGGAGCGGTGAACCTGTCGGAATGGCAGGATGGGATGGGCGACCAGGTGGTGAGCCGGTCGCCCCTATTTCCGTCAGGGTGCCCGTATTTCTCTGGAAAATAGGGATTGCACCCAAGTCACTGATTTTACGGAATAATTTTGGCTGAAGGACGCTGATCGCCCGTATTCTTTGCCCGCATTTCCCCCTTTAGGGAGTGATGGAGAGGAAATACGGCAGGCTGCAACACTACTCAGAGGCAACCGAAGGTACCTCATCCCTGTGGGGGCTGTAGATCCTGGACCCTGTTCTTGATGATGCCAGCGTGGATCGCAGCTGATCGGATGCTGAAGAACTCGCCCGCCTCCACGCGCTTGGCGATGTCCGGTCGGTCTCGCCGGATCCGGCTGGCAAGGTAGCTGACGCTGTGACCCCTGGTGGTGGTGGCCGGCTCAGTGGTCGGCTTGCCCTGGTAGGCCAAGGGCCGGGCTTGCTTCATGGTCTGAGCGGCCTGAGCGGATCGCTGTGCCCGCTTCTCAGGTGTGATGGTGACGGCTGGCATGGTTCGGTAGGTTTGCTTCCTGTTGAAACGAAACGTTATCACATGATAATCAAACGCCCCGTGAACGGGTTCCGCTAGCGTCTCAAAGGCTTAGGATAGGCGATGTCGGGGCGGTCACGCTTGAACGTGAGTTCCAACATACTCGCGAGGGTCTGCATTCGACCCATTGCAGGCCCTGGGAAGGTCCGCTTCCCGGCAGCTCCGTCCATTCAAGTGCTACTACTATAATCCGTGTTGATCTCAGTCGCTTCATCCACGGCAAAGCATTTCGCGGCCTCTTTCGCGAGCGCATGCAGAAGAGCTGTCGTGAACGCCTGCATCTCGGCGCTCCCGTGCTCCATGACTGCTTCATGCGCCTTGCGGCAGGCATCGACCATCTCATCGAAATCATGGCCGTCGATCATCATACCTCTCACTCTTCAATTCGCTCTCAACGCGCAGCAGGCTGCTATGGTACTATCCTGGATTGCGACGTTGAAGTAGGTTAAGAACCGGGGCGGAAGATCTCTGCGGCCCGGGAGTGCTGTCCATGCGTCATCCAGCATGGCCAACGTCGATCGGCGCAAGCCGCCGCGACCCCAATCGTGACGCCCTTCAGCGGATCGCGGATACGTTGAAATGTCCGGTCGAGACGCTGCTGAAGTCGGCCCACTCGGAGGTCTACCCGGACGAGACGGCGGAACTCGTCCGGCTTTGGTTCAAGATCCAGGATGCCACGGCACGCCGAACCATCCTCGAACAGTTGCGGGCTGCGGCGGGCGAGCCGTCGCGTTGAGGTGAGCGACAGGGAATGCCGCGAGCCGGGCATCCAACCAACGGTGCGGGCGGCGCTCAATCCCAGTCCTCCAGTTCGACGACCGTATCGCTGAACGGCACCGTGAGCGCAGGCTGGCCCGCCTGGTCCATGATCTCAAACGAGCAATCCATCCAGTCGCGGACGAAGGTGTGACGCTCCCGCGCGATCATCACACGTGCCTGCGCTAGGACATCCTCCCGCGCGGCGTTTAGGTCAGCGTACACCGCGCCTTCCGGATCCACGGCCAGACCTGTAGGTCCAGGCCGATGCCGGACGTTGATGAAAAAGAGCGGCATCAAGCACCCTCGATCAGGCGGGTGAACTCGGCCTCGGGCAGGCCGTAGCCGTTGTCCGCCACTTTCTCCAGGGTCTCGCGATCCAGGATCGTGATGCGCCCGCGCCGGGCTCGGATCAGCCGGTTCCCCTCCAAAACCTGGATGGCCAGGGTCGTGCTGGAGCGGTGCACGCCGAGCATCATCGACAGAAACTCGTGGGTGATCTGGAGGTCATCGCCGTCGAGCCGGTCGTGGCACATCAGCAACCAGCGGGCGAGGCGCTCATCAATGGTCTGGCTCGCGTTCGCGAAGGCGGTCTGCGCCGTCTGGACGAATTGCACCTGGATCGAGCGCACGAGCAGCCTGTGCAAGCTCGCGCTCTGATCGACAGCCGCGCACAGCGCTTCCGTGGTGATGCTCAGTATCTCGCCCGCGCTTTGAATGAAGTGATCGTGTGGTGTGCGGTCGTCGCCGAGCAGGATGGGCAAGGCACCAACCAGCCCCTCGCGTCCAATAATGCCGAGCTCGACTTTCTTGTCCGAGCCGTGGGTGGTGATCGAGCAGAAGCCGACCTCGGGAAAGAACAGCTGCTTGATCGGGGTGTTGGGCGCGATCAACTGCTGGCGCAATTCAGTCACCACCGGCTGCAAGTGCGGCTGCAACAACGCAAAGTCGTCGGGCGAGAGCTTCTTTAACAGGCGATTGCGGACACTGGGTTGCTGATGCGGAGACATAGCTCTGCTCCCTGCTGGGGCAAGAGCACGCTCTGTCTCCTAAGCGCCTGCGCCCGGATCAACCGGCAGGCGATGACGATCATAGGCGGGTTCTGCTAGCCGTGGCAATGCGACATACAAGTCGGTGATGTATCTAACAATTCGGATTGTTGGATACATCACCAAGGACCAGCGGCATCTATCTTGGCCCGTTCATCCATGTGTATGACTTGGATCAGTGAGCTCTGTGCCTCCCACGAATAGGTGGACACCTCAGATGGCCGGAGCATCGCATGACGCGGATGGATCGACAGCCTGTGGTCCTGCTCGCAGAGGGTGATGCCGTCATCGGCATGGACCTGAGCGACGCCTTGGAGTGGGCCGGCTACCGGGTGCTTGGGCCGGTCGATACAGCCGCAGAGGCGCTGCGCCTGCTCGTGCAGGAGAAGCCGGCTGTGGCCGTCATCGACGTGGCCCTGAGGGATGGGTTCTGCGCGGACCTGGCTCGCACCCTGCGCCGCCTCGATGTGCCGTTCCTCGTCCACTCAGGGTGGCAGCGGGAGGAGCGAATGGCCAGTCACTTCCAGGGCGCCCCCTGGCTCGGCAAGCCAGCCCTGTCTGCGGACATCGTCATCTCCGTGAACGAACTCGCCGCGTCCATATTTGCGCCGGTTGCCCCGGCACGGCTCCCGGAGCTCGGGGGCACGGGCAATCCGCTGATACGCAAGCTGGAAGGCTTCACGACCCTGTCGGACGCAGATCGAGCGACCTTGGCGCGGATCAGCGCGGAGCCACGCCACGTCGGGCCCCGCTTCGACTTAGTGCGCGAGGGCGATGCCCCCGAGGGCGTGTTCCTGGTGATGAACGGCATGGCGGTCCGCCATAAGCTGCGGGCGACCGGGGCACGGCAAATCATGGCGTACCTCGTGCCGGGGGACATGTGCGACCTCGACGTCGCCCTGCTGAGCGAGATGGATCACACCCTCTCCACCGTGTCGGACTGCGAGGTCGTACGTCTGACGCCCGACACGGTGGCCGACCTTCTGGCGAACCATCCGCAGATCGCCCGAGGGTTGCGCAAGGCCCAGCTCGTCGACGAGGCGACCTTGCGCGAGTGGTTAGTCAACGTGGGTCGCCGCTTCGCCATAGAGCGGATCGCGCACCTGTTCTGCGAGTTACTGCTGCGCTTCCGAGCGGTTGGATTGGCGTCCGACGACAGCTGCGACCTGCCGGTCACGCAGGTGGACCTAGCCGACACCACGGGGCTCACCCCCGTCCATGTGAACCGCTCGCTCAAGGAACTCCGGCAAAAGGGGTTGATTGAACTGAGGAACAAACGGCTCAAGATCCTCGACCTGCCCCGCCTGCGGGCGCTAGCGGAGTTTCGGCCCAACTATCTACACCTGGACGACCGAGCCGCCGCATGAACCTACGACTGCAGCCCGTGCAGGTCGCCACGAACAGTGACGACACTGAGAGCCAGCTGGTCTTCGCGGACGGCTTTCTAGTCGCGGTTCTGGTCCGTCTCTCCGAGCAGCATGAGGACGACGCGGGCAGGTGGTTCATGGAGGCTGGGTTCGGTCCGATTGATCTCAATTGCCCCCCTCTGTTCATAGATCTGGATGAAGCGCAGACCTGGATCCTGGACCAGCTGTCGTCCGAGTTGTGACAACAGCACGGTTCTGATCGAGGCTTATTTAGAGAATGTCTGCTTCGGGGCGAAAGGCTAAGGTCTGCTTTCCACCCTTCTCGGACGTTCAGAGGGATCGCTGCCACCGCCGCCCAAAGTCATCCTGCGCGGTCCAGGTCGAGCGGATCGGCGCCTACCCGAACCCGAACTGTCGGCGCAGGCTTTGAGCGAAGCTGCCCGGCACTAGATCGGCCGGTATCCCGCGCTTCCGGGCTGCGGCCTGCTGATCGACGGCGTGATCCAGCCAGCCCTCATATTCGGGGCCGAGACCGAAGTACTCCGCGTGCTCGGAGTCCGGCCATACGGCATCGAAGGCGCGCTCCCTGTCCGGCGTCGTCCAGGCGTGGCGCAATGGCAGCCGGCGACTATCGCCGACAACGGATCGCGGGAGGAGCCCGAAGCCGGTCCTGAACTGCCATCCGTGGCGTTGGGCAAGGGTCTCGCTGGCAAGAATGCATTTGCCGGCTGGCCAGGTCTCGGTGCCCGGAGGCAGCTCGGCGCCCGTGTAGGAGCGACCGTTGCGGATCAGGAAGGCCAGGTCTCGCGGTTGCAGGGTTCCCGCGTCGCGTAGGGCGACGATCACGGGGTGTTCAAGGGTGTCCATGGTATTGGGGTCTCTTTTGGAATTTGGGGAGTTTTTGTGGATCGTGAAGTGCCCAAACGGATCGAGGCCGGGGGGTCGTCGAAAGAATGGGGGTTTCGCCTTGGGCGATAAAATTTCTGAACGCCTTAGCCAGGGTGGGGGGTACTTCCCTGTAGAAAAAACTGACCCTTGCATTATCGCAAGTGGTAGGCATGTCTTCTGTTCGGATATCGTAAGTGTTTGCCACAGCAACAGTCACAATCTACATCGTGCAAATTACATGCAAGCGACGTTGAGCGTGTGACAACTTGCTCACTCGCACAACAGATCGATGGATGCTTTCAGTGTCTTGGGCAGCACGCCAACACTAAGGAGCACACGACATGCTGAAGCGCGACACACAACAGAAGCTCAACGCTGCCGCTGCCGAGCTGGTGCGCTTGGTTGAGGAACTGAACAGAGATGGTGACCGTGACGGTGCGCTGGCTGCATCCGATGCAGCCGATGCCATCATGGTTGTGCTGGACCTGGACGTGCTCAGGGCACGCGCCGGAGCGTAGCTTCAGGGCGATCGAACCGCCTGGACGATCTGGCATCGCGCTCAGCATTCCGCTGGGCGCGATCCTGTTGCGTGGCCTGGTCCTTGAGCTGGACCTGCAACCGCTCCAATGACCGGGCCTGTCGCTCTTGCGCCCTGGCCATGTCCCTGAGGGCGTTCGTCTCGCGGGTGCTGTCCTGCGCCTCCACCGGAACGGCTGGGGTCAGCATGATCGCGGCGAGAAGGAAGCGAGCGGGCGTCATGCCCTGAGTCTGACCGGGACCGGAGTCGCCGTCTATCACTCGAATGGGGGTTGCGTAGTCCTCCAGAGCCTCAGGCGGCGCATGGTGTTGGCGCCATCATGACCGGGTGGAAGCTCCCGAGGATCCGGCGCTTGTCGAGGCTGGCCAGTCCCTCGAATGCGACCAGGGCGCGTTCCAGGTGAGCCGGATCGTTCTCGCTACACGCCAGAGCGTCACACAGGGCGGTGGTACGGGGTCCGGCGATCATACGGGCGATGGCTCGGAAGGTGCGGCACCGGGCGCGGCGCTCGCATGCATCGATGCTGGTGGCCCAGGGGCCGAACTCGTCTAAGGAGGCCATGGTCACGTTTCTTGTTCTTGGGCCGATGCGATTGTTCGCTTGGTGGCCGGATTAGGGGTTGTGTTAGGCGGCTAGCGGATTTACACAGCTGTCAACGTTCGGTGGTTGCAGTGTGTAAAGGGCGGCTCGGATGGCAGACGGCAGATTTGTTTCCTACCTCCGCGTTTCCACCGAGAAGCAGGGCCGGTCCGGCCTCGGGATCGAGGCACAACGGAAGTCCGTCACCGACTTCCTGAACGGTGGAAGCTGGAGCCTCATCACTGAGGTGGTTGAGCATGAAAGCGGCAAGCGTGCCGACCGGCCAAAGCTCACCGAAGCCCTGCGTCTCTGCCGGCTCCACAACGCCACGCTGGTGATCGCCCGCTTGGATCGCCTGTCGCGCGATGCGGCCTTCCTGCTGAACCTCCAGAATGCTGGCGTCCGGTTCATCGCCGCCGACATGCCGGAGGCCAATGAGATGGTCGTGGGCATCATGGGCATCATGGCCCAGGCTGAGCGGAAGCGGATCAGCACCAACACGAAGCTGGCCCTGGCCGCCGCCAAGGCGCGCGGAGTCCGGCTTGGTGGAGACCGTGGCGTCGTCCCGTCCACTGAAGCTCAGGCCAAGGGTGGCGCTGCCACCAAGGCGAAGGCCATGAACCGGGCCGCCGACCTGGTGCCGGTGATCGCCGCGATCCGGCAGTCCGGCACAACCACGCTCAACGGCATTGCCGACGCCTTGAACGCCCAGGGCATCCCTACCGCGAAGGGTGGGACGTGGAGCGCCACTCAGGTCTCGCGTGTTGAAAAGCGCGCACCCTAGGATCGCGCCGTTGTCGGGTTAGGTGAGAGAGGTTCGTGCGCTCTTGGCTGAGCAGTTCATGCCGGGCGATTGAACGTACCGGAGATCACCAACGACTTCCGATGTTGCCGCAAGCTCAAGATGCGGAACATGCACCAACGAGCCGAACGAACGGATGGGAGAAAGGACCGTATGCGAGGTGGGGATGACTGTCGCGCCACCAAGCGCCTCGATGGGCTCCCGTCCAACCGCAGCCGATGACAGGCGACTCACATTGACGCCGCTCGTCTCACGGTACGTCGCCGTCGCGTCTGCGCTCTGCTGGTAGGTCATCATGGGAGCCTTTTCCATCCCTCAAACGTCCGTTGATCGGTAACGGCTTCCTGAGCGATTGGTGCCGCTGCAATCACGGTCCGTGTGAGGGTTCCCTCGGACACGTACCCGTAGCAGCCGCCCTTCGTGCTTTCAACTAGGCCCCGAACCTCCTGATACTGAGCAACTTGGTTCGTCCCAAGCGTCACTTGAGGAGAGTAGGGTTGCAGTAGTTTTAGCTCGCCGGTGAAACTGTCGATCACATTCTTTAACAAAACGTAAAGATCGACGGAGGGTTTCTCAATGCTGAGTCCCATTGCTGCTGCTTCTCTGCGATTGATTGTGTAGTCATGGCTACCACTATCTGCACAAAGAAAGTCAATGATAGCATTTTTCTTTGTTTCATCGCTAACCTGTCGAACAAGCAGACGATTGGCCAGATACCGAATTTGCTCACGCGATCGGAAAATTTCGCCCAGCACCAAGGGGTGCAACTGCTTAGAAAGGTCCATGAGGACAGCTGCCAGGATGTTTGGATCCTGCACGCCCAGTCCCTTCGCCGCGTCTAGGTAGCCGCGAACTGCTTCAACGCTGACTGGTACGCGCTGAGCCATTCCTCCGGTGTTGACCTGGGGGCCAAGTGCATGGGTCAGGCTTGGGTCGATTGGTCCGAGCGCAGCCTGCTTGGTCATTACCAAGCGATCCGCCCCAAGAGAGATGAGTGTGCCCGCACTCATTGCCTTTAGGGGGATGAGCACTTCAAACTCATCGCAGAAAGTATCTATTAGATTTACGATGCGCCACGCCGAGGCCGTATGGCCACCGTTCGTGTGTAGGATCAGAGAAATCTTGCTCGTTGGTCCGATTTCATCCAAAAGTTCGACAAATAGATTTACGCAGTCTGGGGCAATCTGCGTTTCCATTCCAGTCCGGTCGCTCGTCACGAAAGTTATGACTTTCGAGCCTCGCTGCTTTTCGATGCGACGGTAAAGCTTCTGGCGTGCGGCGAAATTCATGATCGTTCTGGGCTGCCACGGTCCATTCCGGATGAATGTCGCATCTCCAACGGTCAACGACGGCCGTCCGGCAGGCGCACGCTTTTTGGTCGATAGAAGCTGAAATGACACAACCTGAAGGATGCACGATCGGCGGGGAAGGTGCCCCGCCATCCTTGCTTTAGGCCGGTGTGGAAGCGGCGTTCACACCCTGGCAGTCCTTCCACGCCCGGCCGGTCTGTCGGCAGTCCTGCCAGTCGAGAAGGTCACCGATGCGCCATCCGAGTTTGCGTATGGAAAGCTTCAGTGGCTCTGGGATGGTCCCCGCGGCCTGCATCCGGCGAAACGTCTTCTCCGAGACGCCACAGTACGCGGCAGCGTCTCGCGTGCCGATAATGCGGCGTCTGGCAATGTCGGGCGGCAGGCTTTGCAGAATGGTCATGTGAACTCACAATTGGTCATTGGAGTACACAGCTGGGTAATCCTACCAAATTTCGCAATGTTGTAGTTTCGCATCAAGTAGACATGTCTGCGAAAATTAGCAGAGATGCCTACTGTTCGAGGGGTGGGATCATAGGCCAACCCATTGAAAAGCATGTCACAGCAACGCGAAAACAAATTTTTCCCACCGCTCAAGCGCGTCACGCCTCTCCGGCAAATATTTGGCCCGATTGTAGATGCCCGCGACGCCCGCCCGGTGGCCAGAGACGTGGCTCAGCACCGCTTCCACGATGTGGGGCAAGATGCCGATGCTGTTCATGCCGGTGTCGGTGGTGCGACGCAGATCGTGCTGCGTCCATTTCCCGACCGAGCTTCCTAGGCGCTTGTCCATCGCCTTCTTCGCCTTGCTGAAGCCGGAGAATGCCCCCTCCCCCGATCCGAACACAAAGTCGCGTCCGGCTTGCTCTGGCACCTCAGCAAGGATGGCCAGCGCGGCGGCCGGCAGCGGCACGTCATGTGGACGCCGGTTCTTCATGCGCGCAGCCGGGATGTCCCAATGGCCGGTGGCGCGGTTAATCTCTGACCAGCGCATGCCAGCTACTTCGCGAAGGCGCAGTCCGGTAAGAATGAGCAGGCGGACGATCCGGCCATAGTCATCGTCTCGGCACTCGCGCCATACGGCGACTAGCTCAGCGTTCGTGAGGACCCTCTCTCGCTTGGTCGGCACGGTGGCCTTGTTCGCGTTCGCAGCCGGGTTCGCGTCCACCAGCCCGTCGCGCATCGCCCATCCGAAGAAGGTTGAGAGGATCGAGAGCGCACGGTCAGCGGCATGTGGGCTGTCCGCTGCGATTTCCCGGTGTCGGATGGCAATCTCGGCCTTGGTGATCGCCGATAGCGGTCGGTCGTGAAGCGGCTGCCAGTGATTGTTGAGGTGGTTCTTAATGCCGTAGATGGTGGCGCCACGCCGGCCCTGGGCTTCTTTGTGCGCGACATAGCGGTCAATGAGGCTGCCAAACGTGACGGCAGCTTGCGCCCTTGCCTCTCGTCTCGCCTTGGTCGGATCGCCTCCAAGTGCTGTCTCGGCAAGCTTCTCACGGGCAGTTCGACGGGCTGACGCCAGATCGATGCTGTTGGCAGATCCAATGGTATGGAGGCGCGAGTCTCCACCCGACCGCGGAGCCCGGATCACCCAAGAGCGATTTCCGCTGGCTCGGATGCGGATGCCGAACCCCGGCACCTCAAGATCCCAGGCCGTTCGTTCGGACTGGCCGTTTCGGAGCGTTAAAGCGGCGACGGCTGTCTTGGTGAACCGGATGACGTTTTCAGCTTCCGCCCGACGTGGCATAACGGCATCTCCCATGGCCTTGGGGGTGCAGTGGGGGTGCAACGAAGCGACCCTTTCTGACCCCGTATGTCCATGCGAGTGAGGTGGTATCCGGAAAAAAACAAGGGATTTCAGTGAATGAGCTGCACCCCGGCTACCTCTGGCCACATCCACTACGTTTTTGGTAATGAAGAGGTCGACAGTTCAATCCTGTCTCGCAGCACCAGAATTTCTCCTGACTGACTGATCGTTTCAAGGGTACAGCGGGCTCTCGCTGCGCCGATCCTCGGGTTTGCTTGAAGGATCGCCGGAAAGGCGTCGTCGAGCCTGTCGGCTGCCCGTGGCGCCTAGGATGGCGCGCCGTTCCATCCGTTTGGGGATGATGCAGGATTGAACACGACGGCCCTCTTCACGATGCTGGGTATCGTCCTCGGCTGGGTCGTCCTGGCCGGGGCCGCGCTGCTGGCGGGCCGGATCGCCACTTTCGCGTTCATGGTCCTGACCGTGGTTGCGCTGTTCCTCTATGTGCCCTGGGTCAGGCTGCGCGCCAGCGGGATCGAGGGCTCGAGTCGGCCGGTCCGGTTCTGGACGAATGTCGCGATGCTGGTGGTCAGCCTCGCGGCGGGCCTCGCCTTCGCGGTGATGCTGGCCCGGCGGATGGGGTTCTTGTAGCCGGAGGCCCACGAGAGCGTCCTCGGACGGCTATCTCGAAGTGCCGCATCGTCCCATCGGGGGCATCGGAGTCTCTGCGTCTCCCGCAGGACCAGCAGCGACGCCGGACGCCGAACCGAGCCGGCGCCCGATCGCCTCAGTGCTTCGTCAGGCTGTCGAGGGTTTCGTTCTGCCCGAGCGTGTCGGAGAACCGTCCGAGACGGCTCAGGGTCGGCTCGTTCAGGCCACCGGCATTGGCGAAGGTGGCCAACGCGATACCGACCAGAAAGCTGGCTTCCTCGGCGGTGACCGCGCGACCGCTCAGCGTACTGGCCGCCCCGCGTACGGCGAGCACGGCCTGCTGGAACGCGGGGTCGTTCTGCAGCTCCGCCAATCGGGTCATCTGAGGCTTTCTCCTGGATCACGTGTGTTTTCTGCGGCGTCACCGGAGCCTTTGGACCCATCGGCGGGGATGGTTCAAGGGGTGCCGCGCCTGTGTCCCGGAACCGGGACGATGCCGGCGGCGCTGGTCTGCGTCGAAACCGGATAATCGACCCTCATAAGCGTCACGGTCGGTGTGTTTCACATCATGGATCAAGGTTTCCATCCGGCCGGCTGACGATCCGCAACGGATCGAGATCGCAAAGACCGAGCCGTCCTGACGGTTGCTCGGGCCCCGCGGCACCGCAGGCTTTGCCCCCGGACACCGGGGCCGGGGTCACGGCCGGTAAACCCTTCGGCGTGAGGATAGCCGGGCTACCATCAGGCACAGGATCGTTGTTCCAGCATGTCGTCACGCGTGTTGACTTACGGGACCGCCGCGCTCCTCGGCGTTCTGCTGCTGCCCTGGCCGGCGGCGGCGCGGATGGGGGTCTCGCCGGCGGTGCGCACCTGGCTGTCCGGCCTCGTCACCCGGATCGACGCGGTCGATCGCGCCGATCGGCACGCGAACACCCGCCGGGCAGCCGGCACCGTGTTGGTGCGGATCGAGATCGCCGCCGACGGTTCGGTGCGTCAGGCCGAGATGGAGCGCAGTTCGGGCTCCCGCGGGCTCGACCGTCGGGCGCTCCGGGCGGTGCAGGGGGCGAGCCCGTTCAGGGCGCCCCCGGTCGAGCTGCTGGCCGAGGACGGGGTCGCCGACCTCAGCGTTCCGGTGCAGTTCGGGCGCTAGAGCATCGTTCCGAAAGGTGGCCGCCGGCTTTCGAAACACGACGATGCGCCGAGCCTCGGCTTCGGAAACCCGTAGTTTGCGACGGTGCGCGGCGCGTCCTGAAACTTTTGTCGAATCGCCTCCGTTCGCGTCTGCAACCACAAGGCGCGTCCGGGAGGTTGATGGTGAGAGACACATTCGCGCGGCTGCGCCGGGAAGAGACGAAGCGGCCGCCCCTGCCCCTGGTGGTCTCGTGGCTGGCGGTGTCGGTCGGGATGTGGGTCGTGATCTACGCCTATTCCGGCCGCGTGATCTGGACCTGGTGATCGGGTTCAGCGATCGTCGTGACGGCTCGCGCCGACAAACGCTCCGATCAGGTAGCCGGACTGGTGGGCCGCCAGATAGGCGAGCAGCACCAGGACCTTCACGGCATCGATCGTGGACGTCAGTGCCCAGAGGGGCAGGCATATCAGGGCGATCAGCACCGAACTCGCCACGACAGCCGGGGCCCGATAGAGCCAGCCTTCCAGAATTCCTGCTGCGCATAAGAGGGCCGCGATAAGCAACAAGCAGCACCCTGTATGGCGTAATAGTAAGATTTATAGCTCAATCCTACGCATGTTGCTATATTAAGCCTCTTAAATTCGGTTTCGTGCGCGCGACGCATATTTTTCCTGGCCGGTCACGGCAGCACCAGGCCGGAGACGCCGTAGATCAATGCCGCGACCAGCGCCGCCGCGGGCATCGTGACCACCCAGGCGATCACGATGCCCTGGGCGATGTTCCAGCGCACCGCCGAAACCCGCCTGGCCGCACCGACTCCGACGATCGCCCCGGTGATCGTGTGGGTGGTGGAGACCGGGATCCCGAACGCGGTGGCGGCAAACAGGGTGACGGCCCCACCGGTCTCGGCGCAGAAGCCCTGCATGGGCGACAGCCGGGTGATCTTCGAGCCCATCGTGTGGACGATGCGCCAGCCGCCGAGCAGCGTGCCGAGCGCCATGGCGGTTTGGCAGGACAGCACCACCCAGAGCGGCACGTGGAACGCACCGCCCTCCTCCCCGTGGGCGTAGAGCAGCACCGCGATGATGCCCATGGTCTTCTGCGCGTCGTTGCCGCCATGGCCGATCGAGTAGAGCGAGGCCGAGACGAACTGCATCCCCCGGAACAACCGGTCCACCGCGTGAGGGGTCGAGCGCACGAAGATCCACGATACCGCCAGCATCAGCAGCAGCCCGAGGCCGAAGCCCAGGGCGGGCGAGAGCACGATGGCGGCGCTGGTCGCGATCACGCCGGGCCAGACGATCGCGCCGAGGCCCGCCTTGGCGATGCCGGCCCCGAGCAGGCCGCCGATCAGCGCGTGCGAGCTCGAGGATGGGATTCCGGCGTACCACGTGATCAGGTTCCAGCTGATCGCGCCGCCCAGGGCCCCCAGGATCACCCGGTCGGTCACCATGTCGACATCGACGATGCCCGACCCGACCGTGCCGGCGACGTGCAGGCCGAAGATCAGGAACGCCACGAAGTTGAAGAACGCCGCCCAGATGACGGCGTAGCGGGGCGCGAGCACCCGGGTCGACACGATGGTGGCGATCGAGTTTGCGGCGTCGTGCAGCCCGTTCAAGAAATCGAAGACCAGGGCGACGGCGATGAGGACGATCAGGAGGGTCACGCGGCCGGCTCAGACATGCTCGACCACGATGCTGCTGATCTGGTTCGCGACATCCTCGAACCGGTCCATGACCTTCTCCAGGTGGTCGTACAGCTCGGACCCGACCACGAAGGCCATGGGATCCTGCCGGGAAGCCTTGAACAGGGCCTTGAGCCCGGCATTGTGCAGGTCGTCGGCCCGGCCTTCGAGCTGGATGACCCGCTCGGTCAGGGTGTTCAGGACGGTCGCGTTCTCGCCCAGCGCCCGCAGCTTCGGCATCGCCTCGGCGGTCGCGGCGGCGGCCTCCTGGATCACCGCGCCCATCTCGCGCATCGACGGCTCGAAGGCGGTGACCTCGAACAGCTGCACCGTCTTGGCGGTCTTGAGCATCTGGTCGATGGCGTCGTCCAGGGAGCCGACCAGGGCCTGGATGTCGCCCCGGTCGAACGGGGTGATGAAGGTCCGCCGCACGGCCAGCAGGGCGTCCCGGGTGATCGTGTCGGCGGCATCCTCGTGGTCGGCGATCGCCTGGCAGGCCACCGGGACGTCCTGGGTGCCATCGAGCAGGGCCCGGAGCGCGGCCGCGCCGCCGACCAGGGTGGCGGCATGGCGCTCGAACAGGTCGAAGAACCGGTCTTCCTTCGGCATCAACGCACGAAACCAGCCCAGCATGTGACGTCCCGGTTCGAGGATCAGTATCCGTGCAAGCTCGACTGCCAGATACGCCTAGCATGGCGATCGGCGGTTCGCATCAGCCGGCACCGGTCACGCCCTACATTCGGGCCGCTTGCGTCATTGATCATATCGATTTCGATTATCGATCCTATCTGTTTGGATCATGACGCAGTGCAGCGTAGATAGTGCCTCGACACCGGGCTTCGGACCCGGACAGCAAGAGGTATCCCCCCATGACCACGCGTTCCTTGATCCTGGCCGCCCTGGCCTCCATCCCGATGATCGGTTCAGCCCTGGCCGATGAGGCCATCAACCTGACGCCGCCGCTCTACCGGGAGCAGGCCCGGGTGATCTCGACCACCCGTCCCGCGACCGAACTGGCGACCACGCCGCGCCTCGTCCCGGCGGCTCAGACCACCACCCGTGTCGTCACCGCTACCGCGATGCCGACCCGCTGATGCGGGCCGGACGCCTCCCGGCGCATCTTCACGGCGCATCGCTCAGACGCATCCCGGAGCCCCCAGCCCTGCTCCGGGATGCCGCCGACCGAGCGCACCACCCCTGCGCCCGGCGGGTGCCGGACCGGCGGCCCGGGATGAAAGATCCCCAGGCCGCATAGGCGCGCGCCCCCATAAGACCCAGTCGGAATCGCGGATCGACGCGCCTGACAGGGTGCGAACGGTTGCAGTGCAAAACGCGATGCCGCGTCGGCGGTCCGCCCGACAGTGCAGGCTTCGTCCCGATACCGAACTCGTGCACCGCCCCGACCGCCCATGATGTCGGCGCCCCCCCGTTCCTGCGCGCGTTCCCCGGTCGATCGCATGAAATGCGGATCCGCCACGGCGACGGGCTCGCTGTTACCGGCCGGGCTCCCCGGACCGGTGCGGCCCGATTGGTAGGTAATCGATCCTTGGCCCTTCTCGGGCTTGCGCCAACCGGCGTCCGGAGGCCGGCCACCGGCGGCTTCTGATCGTCGCCCCTGCGGCTTCGTGTCGAACCCCCCGAATCCGCTTCGGATCCGCTCCGCTCGACCTGGGCCCGGCGAAATCCGAGCTGGGCAGGATCCGCCCATTCCCAGCCAAAGCGAAGTCCCGCCGCGATCGCACGCCGGTCATTCCGCGCGGACCGGCCCGCAGGATAACCCGCTCTCAACGCAGGATTTCATCCGCTGAGCGGGGCTTCCGGACCGGCTATCCCCGGCAACACCCATCTTCATTCCGACAGGTCTCGGGCGGACCGGGAATAGGACGACAGGCTTGTGCGCGGTATGGCTCGACAGCAACTGTCAATCCCGAATGCAGCATCGAACCGAGCTGATCTTCATAGGCCGAAAACGGGATCTTGAATGCTGCACAAATACAAATCTTGACAGCAGCGCAACCACGTACGTAATGTTTCCACAGTGTTAAATTTAGGAAAAATAGCTGAGTAAGTTGCCCGGCCACTCGGGTGGCTGACGCGACGTAGGCAAGTTCTCTTGTGCTGCGATGGATCAATCGCGCCCTGCTGCAAGTCTGGGGAAACATTCATGGTCGACTTGACCGGTTATAAACTAACCTTCGACGAAGAGTTTAACACCCGCAGCATTTCACAGACCGGCGCGGGGACCACCTGGGCCGATATCCGCGCGCAAGACCGTGGTGACGCGAATGCCGATGTCGGGTTCGGCCACTCGTCCTTCGTGGACAAGGGGTCTGGCTACGACCCGTTTCAGCTCCAGGACGGCGCCCTGTCGATCACGGCGGTCCCGGACAGGACTTCGTCGGGCGTGCCGGGCAGCTGGGAATCCGGCCTGCTGACGACCCAGGGCAATTTCTCGCAGACCTACGGGTATTTCGAAGTCCGGGCCGACTTCTCCGAACAGGTCGGCGCCTGGGACGCGTTCTGGCTGCTGCCCAACCAGCAGAAGGCCGACCCCTACAACGCGGGCCAGCACCAGGAGCTTGACGTCGTCGAGCGCTACGGCGACAGGCCGAGCACCGTCTACAGCACGATCCACACGACGGATCAGACGCCGAACATCCCCTGGCAGCAGAACCGCCAGGTCACGAGCGTTATGCCGGACCAGACCGGCTATCATACCTACGGCATGAACTGGCAGGCCGACCGGATCAGCTTCTACGTGGACGGCCAGATGACCGGCTCGCAGGCGACGCCGTCGGATCTGCACAGCCCGATGTACATGCTGGTGAACCTGGCCACCCAGGGGGGCGGCAGCAACAACGCCGATCTCGCCGGCGTGCCGATCAGCTCGAAAATCGACTACGTCCGAGCCTATTCGAACGATCCGACTGCAGCCGCCGTGAAGCGCGACACCGTGTCGAGCCCCGACGGCCGGGATCCGGGCCTGTACGGCGCCGCCGCGGCAACCTCGACGAACACGACGACAGCCGCCGCGACCACGGCAAGCGCGGCGAAGGGCACGACGAGCACGGCCACGAGCGTGGCTTCGTCGGCAGCGTCGGCCACCAAGCCGGCGACCGGTTCGACCACCGGCACGGCATCGGGAACGACCAACCCGACGAACGGCTCGGCCGCCGCGCCGACGACGAGTTCCACGGCCACGATTGCCGCGACCCCCAAGCCCGCCGTCTCGACGGCGCCGACCGGGACTGCCTCCCCGTCGAGCGTCAGCCCGAACGGAGGCGTGTCCCCCGCCGCCGCACCGACACCGGCCGCTCCGACGACGGGGTCCGGCGCCTCCACGCCGTCAGCCGTTCAGAACCCGCCTGTCGGCGCGTCTTCGGGCTCGACCAACGCCACACCGGGAACGAGCGCGCCCACCGCCAGCGCTGCGCCCACGACGGCCTCATCGACGGCTCCATCGGCGGTCCCTGCCGCAAGCACGACCCCCACGACGGCGCAAAGCAGCGCCCCGGTCGCATCGACCGGCACTGCTCCGAGCGCGATCGGCAGCGGTGCGAACGGTGCAACGCAGGCGTCCACCGCGAGCGCGCCGCCGCCGGCTGCAACCTCCACGACGAGTGCGAGCGGCTCGGCGACTCCGACCACGGGTTCCACCGCCGCGTCTGCGCCGGCCAGCACCGGGAGCGGAACCGGCCCGGCAGGCGGCAGTGCGACGACGGGGTCCCCTTCGACCACCCTCAGCGCAGCACCTGCCGCGCCGACGCCGAATGCCGCCGGCACGACGCCCTCGACGGTGACCGCGAGCGCGCCGACCAGTGCCGCTTCCAGCGCGGTGAGCAGCACGAGCGGCGGATCGCACACGACCGCGAGCGCGCCGTCCCAGACCGCCGCGGAGACGACTCACTCGGGTGGTGCGACCCATTCGGGCGGTGCGACTCTTGCGGCCACGGGTTCGGCTCCCCCTCCGACCACCGTCGGCGCAGCGCCTCAGGCCCCTGCCCCGACGACGAACTCCGCGGGGACGGCGAATCTGTCCGCGTCCCCCGTGTCGGGTCAGTCCGCGGCCGCCTCGACAACGCCGGCAAACGGCATGGCCCACACGCCGACCGCAGGACCGAGCGCGGCGGCCCCGGCGGCCCTCGACACAACGGCAGTGACGACCCCGCCCGGTGGGTCCGGCGCAAACGGTGTCGCGAGCCCGGCAAGCGTAGTCCCGGTGGCGAGCAGCGCCACCGCGCAGCCGGCCATGGCCACCGCTCCGACCAATTCGGCCTCGACGGTGGCACCCGGCTCCGGCGGTACGGCGCGGCCGGTGCTGGGCAGCGCAACCCGTTCTCCCGCCGGCACGCAGAACCCGTACCCGCCGACCGGCAATCCGATCGCCGCCGCGCCGACGGCCCCCATCAATCCGGGCAGCGTAACGAGCGTGTCCCCAGGCGCATCCGCGGGCGCCACGAGCCCGCAGGGTCCCGCCGTCCCGGCGGTGAGCAAGGCTCCCACCTATGAGACGTTCTCCGTCCCCGAGAGCCAGCGGAAAGCCGCGATCGCCCTGATGGCCAAGATCAACAAGGGCGAAGCCAGCGCACCCGCGACCACCGACTGGTTCACCAAACTGTCCAACATCCTGATGCACCTCTGGTAGGCGCCGCTTTCGAACGCGGTTTCGGAAGGCGCCTGCGAGCGCCGGCCGCTTCGCTCACCGGGACCTGCGGATGTCCGCAACCGGCGGGATGGTGCGTGGCGTGGCCCGGAGGGTCGCGCCCGGCGCCTGCCGGCACCCGTTGCCTCCCGGTACGAGAAGGTCGCCGGCGGTTGATCCACCGGGCGGCCGCTGCTCGATGTTGCCGCGCGGCAAACCGCGAAACGGAAGCCCGGCGCAATGCCACGGCCTCGACGCATCGTTCTGGCTTGCGCCGAGCCGGCATCCACGTGGCTGGCGAGCGCTCGGGCTGGAGCGGGTCCGCTGCGAGGGGACGCCGCGACTCGGGCCCACCTGTGCCGGGCGCGATCCGGAACGCGGATACGCCAGCCGCCTCCCGGCAGCGGATCGGCTCCGTTCCGATCCGTCGAGCGGCACGGGCTGTCTCACGACGCGGCCTCCCTCGCCAGCATCGGCCGCGCGTCGCGTCCCGAGGCACCTCCTGGCGGCCGCGGTACTCGACACGGTCGCGCCACCGGATCGGACAGGGGTACGCGTCGACGATGGGATGCGGCGTCTCGAATGCAATAACGGCGACCTGCCCGCTCAGTATGGCGGTCGTTCTCCCATCGGGATAGCCGGGCCTGGCGAGCCGCCCCGCGTCCGGGCTTCAAGATTGGCATTTCACATTCGGTAATCAATTCAAACGAAGCCGATCGTTTCCGCGGCGCGAATGCCGATTGTCAGTAGAAATCCGCTCTGATGGCCCGCCTTTTGAAGTCGGAGCGCGCACGGCCTGTGGTATCCATTGCAAACCGGCGGCCGAATCGGGTTTGTCCTGCGCAGAGACACCGCGGCATCGCGGGGCGCGCGACACCTGAGGAGGGTGGTTGCGGCTTGGATCGATCGGTTGGCCCGGTCGGCGCAGTGACCGGAGGCGTATCGACGATGATGATCGCTATTCCCGCCTTGCTGATGGGAGCGACCCTGGCGGTGCCGGTCGCGGACCGCGTGCCGGTCTTCGATGTCGGGCCGGGGTGCCGGGCGGCCACCACGCTGATGACCCTCGATCCCAGGCGGCAGAAACTCTGCCTCGACGATGAGGCGTCGGCACGCGCGCAGGTCGCCCAGAAATGGTCGCGCTATGCGGCCGTCGACCGGACGCGCTGCACCGCGGAGGCCCAGCTGGATGGGCTGCCGAGCTACGTCGATCTGCTCGAGTGCCTGACCCTCGCCCGCGAGGCCAAGGCGGAAGACACGTGGTAGCCGCGGCGGGATCTCTGCCCACGACCGTCCCGTAACGATCCCAGTCGAGGGGCCGCCCGTGCCGATCGCGCCACTGCTTTCCGGACCCGTCCGCGTTCTGGTCGTCGCGACCATCGCGGCGCTGGCGGCCGGGTGCCGCGACACCAACCAGTACGTTCCGCCGCCGCCGCCGAGCGTCTCGGTGGCGCAGCCGGTCGTGCGCAACGTGACGCGCTACTTCGAGCTCACCGGCAACACCAAGGCGTTCGCGGCCGTCGATCTCGAGGCCCGCGTCCAGGGGTTTCTGGAGGGGATCAGCTACACGGACGGGGCCGTGGTGAAGAAGGGCGCGCCACTCTTCTCCATCCAGCGCAACACCTACGAGGCGCAGCTCAAGCAGGCGCAGGGCGCCCTCGCCGCGCAGCAGGCCGCCCTGGCCAACGCCCAGTCGGAATATCAGCGCCAGTTCACCCTGGGCCGGCAGGAATTCGCCTCGCAGGCGCGGGTGGAGGATGCCAAGACCAAGCTGGACCAGGCCACCGCCGCTGTGCTGGAGGCGCAAGCCAACCTCGATATCGCCGCGATCAACCTCGGCTACACGCAGGTCTCCGCGCCCTTCGACGGCGTGGTCACCAACCACCTGGTGGATGTCGGGGCGCTCGTTGGCATCAGCGGACCGACCAAGCTGGCGCAGCTCGTGCGCATCGACCCGCTCTACATCTACTTCAACGTCGGCGAGCAGCAGGTCCTGCGGGTCAAGCAGCACCTGCTCGCGACGCAGCGGACGTTGGGCGACCTGTCCAAGATCCCGGTGGAGATCGGCCTGCAGGACGAGGCCGGCTATCCGCATATCGGCAAGCTGGACTACCTCGCGCCGCAGGTGGACCCGTCCACCGGCACGCTGCTGGCCCGGGCGCTCATCGACAACGCCGATCATGCGCTCCTGCCGGGCCTGTTCGTGCGGGTCCGGATCCCGGTCGGACGCGACGACAAGGCTCTGCTGGTCCGCGACGACGCCATCGGGACGAACCAGCAGGGCAGCTACCTGCTCACGGTCGGGGCCGACGACACGGTCTCGCAGCGGGTGGTGACGCTCGGTCCGCGGGACGGGCGCGAACGCGTGATCCAGACGGGGCTCAAACCCGACGAGTGGGTCGTCACGGACGGCATCCAGCGGGCCATCCCGGGGGCCAAGGTGGCGCCCCGGAAGGTGGCGCCGGCCGATGCTTCGGCCGACCCGGCGGCGATCCGGCGGTGAGACGCCGGCCGTCGGCACCCGTCGATCCGCGCTCCCGCCGATCCGGCGGGCCGCCCCTGAGACGCCGGCACCGAGGGTCCACGGCATGATCTCGCGCTTCTTCATCGAGCGGCCTGTCCTGGCCAACGTGCTCGCCCTGGTGATGGTGCTGGTCGGCGCGGTGTCGCTGTTCAACCTGCCCGTGTCGCAATACCCGAACGTCGTCCCGCCGACGGTCCAGGTCACCACGCGCTATCCGGGGGCCAGCGCCCGCACGGTGATCGACACGGTGGCGCTGCCGATCGAGCAGCAGGTCAACGGCGTCGAGGGCATGCTCTACATGCAGTCGACCAGCGCCAGCGACGGCACCTACACCCTCACGGTCACGTTCGCGATCGGCACGGACGGCGACCAAGCCCAGGTGCTGGTGCAGAACCGCGTCGCCATCGCGATGTCGTCGCTGCCGCAGGCGGTGCAGGTGCAGGGCGTCACGACTCAGAAGAAGTCGACAGCGGTCCTGCAATTCGTGACCCTGTCCGCCCCCGATGGGACATTCGACAGCCTGTTCCTGTCGAATTACGGCGTCATCAACGTTCAGAACGAGCTGGCCCGGCTCCCGGGCGTCGGCAACGTCACGGTGTTCGGCGCCGGCCAGTACGCGATGCGGATCTGGCTGGACCCCGACCTCGTGCAGGCCCGGGGTCTCACCCCCGACGCCATCGTCACCATCGTCCAGCAGCAGAGCCAGGAGGTCACCGCCGGGGCCGTGGGCATGCCGCCGGTCCCGGCCGGCCAGGATTTCCAGTACACCCTCAACGTCAACGGGCGGCTGAACGACGCCCCGGACTTCGAGAACATCGTCATCAAGGCGGATGCGCAGGACGGCGGCCGCATCACCCGCCTGCGCGATGTCGGCCGCGTCGAGCTCGGCGCGCAGACCTACAGCCAGTCGTTCACCCTGAACGGTCAGCCCGCCGCCGGCCTCGGCATCTTCCAGCTGCCGGAGGCGAACGCGCTCACGGTGGCGGGGGCGGTCCGCACCCGGATGGGCGAGCTGGCCAAGAGCTTCCCGCCGGGCCTCGTCTACAGCATCCCGTTCGACACGACCGGGTTCGTGCAGGCCTCGATCCACGAGGTCTACACGACGCTGTTCGAGGCCGCCGTCCTGGTCCTGATCGTCATCCTGGTCTTCGTGCAGGACTGGCGCGCCATGCTGGTGCCGGCGACGACGGTCCCGGTGACGATCATCGGCGCCTTCGCGGCGATGGCGGCGATGGGCTTCAGCGTGAACCTCTCGACGCTGTTTGCCATCGTGCTGGCCATCGGCATCGTGGTGGACGATGCCATCGTGATCGTCGAGGGCGTCGCCCACCATATCGACCAGGGGCTCTCGCCCCGGGCGGCGGCCGAGAAGGCGATGGAGGAGCTGTTCGGCCCGATCATCGGCATCACCCTGGTGCTGATGTCGGTCTTCGTGCCGGCCGCGTTCCTGCCCGGCCTGACCGGGCAGCTCTACAAGCAGTTCGCCCTGGTGATCGCCGCCACCGCCCTGATCAGCGCGGTCAACGCCGCCACGTTGAAGCCGACCCAGTGCGCCCTGTGGCTGCGCAAGCCGGTCCCGCCTGAGCAGCGCAACGTGTTCTACCGCGGCTTCAACCGCGTCTACGGCGTCGCCGAAGGCTGGTACGCAAGGCTGATCGGCCACATGGTCCGGCGCAGCGGCGTCATGGTCGCCGTCGCGCTCCTGCTGATCGGCCTGGCCGGATGGGGGCTGACCCGCCTGCCGACCGCGTTCCTGCCGACCGAGGACCAGGGCTACGTCCTCATCGGGGCGCAGCTGCCGGACGGAGCCTCGAAGGAGCGCACCGACGCGGTGATGCAGCGGATCAGCGCGCACGCGAAGGCGACGCCCGGCGTGGACAACGTGCTCACCATCAGCGGCATCTCGGTCCTCGATGCCAACGCCACCCTGCCCAACGCCGGCGTCGCCTACGTCGTGCTCAAGGATTGGGATGCCCGGGGCAAGGAGAAGGGCCAGGACCTGCGCAGCCTCTACGAGCGCTTCAACGCGATGCTGGAGGGGGTGGAGGGCGCCTCGACCTTCGTGCTCATCCCCCCGCCGATCCAGGGCATCGGCAATGCCAGCGGCTTCACCATGCAGGTGGAGTTGCGCAACGGCGACTTCGACTACCCGCTGCTGGAAAGTCTCGCCCGGACGATCGTCGCCGACGGGACCGCGCAATCCGGGCTGCAGAAGCTCAACACCTCGTTCCGGGCCGGCGCGCCGCAGATCGCGATCGCGGTGGACCGGATCAAGACCGAGGCCCTGGGCGTGACGGTCGGACAGGTGTTCTCGACGCTGTCGAGCTACGTCGGATCGTCCTACGTCACGCAGTTCAACAAGTTCGGCCGGACCTTCCAGGTCTACGTGCAGGCCGCGCCCGATTACCGACTGCGCCCGGAGGACATCCAGAACCTGAAGGTGCGCGCCGGCAACGGCGTGATGGTGCCGCTCGGCACCGTCGTCGAGATCAAGTCGGTGCAGGGCCCATCCCTGATCAGCCTCTACAACCTCTATCCGACGGCCACGATCGTGGGGGGGGCGGCCCCCGGCTTCAGCTCCGGGCAGTCGCTGGACCTGATGCAGCAGATCGCCGCGAAGGTGCTGCCGCCGGGCACGGGCTACGACTGGACGGCGATGTCGTATCAGGAGAAGGCCGTGGGCTCCCAGATCTACTGGGTGTTCGTGCTGGCCATCGTGCTCGTCTACCTCGTGCTGGCCGGGCAGTACGAGAGTTGGATCCTGCCGCTGGCGGTCCTGCTCGGCGTGCCGCTGGCGCTCCTGGGGACGGTCGGGGCCCTGCTGTCGCTCGGCGTCGCCAACAACCTCTACACGCAGATCGGCCTGATCCTGCTGATCGCGCTGGCGAGCAAGAACGCCATCCTGATCGTCGAGGTCGCCCGCGAGAAGCGGCAGGCCGGGCTCGACATCGCGGCGGCGGCCGTGGAGGCGGCGCGGCTGCGTTTCCGCCCGATCCTGATGACCTCGTTCGCCTTCATCCTCGGCGTATTGCCGCTGGTCACCGCCACCGGGGCGGGGGCGGCGGCGCGCAAGTCGATCGGCATCGCGGTGTTCAGCGGCATGCTCGCCTCGACCTGCCTGGCGGTGCTGTTCGTGCCGTCCTTCTACGTCATCCTGCAGCGCCTCGAGGAGCGCCGCGCGCGGGGCCCGCGGCCCGCACCGGCCGGGACGGTCGCGGCGGTCTCGGAGAGCCCCTGACCGCCATGACGCCCGGCCGGGATCTCAGGAGCGAGGCGGATGTGTCGAAGCCTGTCCGCCGCCGTAGCGGTTCGCGTGGTTCGTCGCGCGGTTGAAACGCTTATCTCAACGCGCAACAATAGACCTCGCACTCGCCCTTCCCCTTGAGGGCGACCTTGCCGACGGGACGGATCGCGCCGCCGTCCTGCACCCGGGTCGAGGCCTCCTCCGACAGGTGGACGGCGCATCCGTCGCCGAGCGCACAGAGGCGGGCGGCGACGTTCACGGTGTCGCCCCAGAGATCGAAGGTGAACTTGGACCGGCCGACGATGCCGCCGACGACGGAACCGATGTGGATGCCGGCGCGGATCCGCCAGCCGGTCGGCCCGTCACCCGCGATGGCGACCATGTCCCGGGCGCAGCGCACCGCCGCGGTCACCGGGTCGGCGTGGGGCGACAGCAGGTTGGCGGTCGCCATGAAGGCGTCGCCGATCGTCTTGATCTTCTCCATGCCGTGCGTGTGGGCCACCACCTCGAACGCCTCCGCGAGGCGCTGAACCTCGGCGACCACGGCTTCGGGGCCTTGGGTGTGGCACCACGCCGTGAATCCCACGAGATCGATGAACAGCACCGCGACATCGTCGAAGAGCCGGGGCTTGACCTGCCCGGTGGTCATCAATTCGCTCACCGCCGCCACGGGCAGGATCGCGTGGAGCAGGTCGTCGGCGCGCTTGCGCTGCCGCTCGATGGTTTCGAGATGCGCCATCTCCCGGTCGTGGAGCCGCTTCCGGTCGAGGCACGCGCGGATCCGGGCTTCGAGCAGCACCGGCTCGAAGGGCTTCGGCAGGTAATCCTCGGCCCCCATCTCGATGCAGCGCACGATGCTGCTGATCTCGGTCAGCGCCGAGATCATGATCACCGGGGTATGGCGCAGCCGCTCGTGCGCCTTGATGCGGTCGAGTACGGCGTAGCCGTCGAGGATCGGCATCATCACGTCGAGCAGGACCAGATCGAACGGCTCCGCGTTCAGCAGATCGAGGGCCGCGCGCCCGTTGGCGGCCCGGACGCTCGCATGGCCGAGAAGCTCCAGTTCCTGCTCCAGCAGGTCGAGGTTGAAGGCTTCGTCGTCGACGATGAGGATGCGCGCTGGGTCCACGGGTCTCGCTCTCTCCGGGCCGATGCCACTCTGGGCTGAAGCCTCTCTGGGGCCGCCCGCGCTCAGTCGAGCCAGTGTTGCAGCTTGGCGAACAGCAGGTCCTCGTCGACGGGCTTCGTCATGAAGTCGTCGCAGCCCGCCGCCTTGGCCTTGTCGGCGTCGCCGCTCATCGCGTTGGCGGTGATCGCGATGACGGGAATGCCGGCCGTCGCCGGGTCGGCCTTGATCCGCCGCGTCGCCTCCCAGCCGTCGATGACCGGCAGGGAGAGGTCCATCAGGATCAGGTCCGGGGTGTGGCTCGCGGCCATCGCGACGCCGGCGGCGCCGTCGACCGCCATAACGAGCGCGTAGTCGTCCTCCAGGAGCTGCATCAGCAGGTCGCGGTTGAGCGCGACGTCTTCGACGATGAGGATGGTCTTCAACCGCCGACCTCCTCGGAGGCTGCGTGCGGGCGATCCAGCGGTCCTGCCGCGGCCTTTCCGATGGCAGCGCTCATTGCGTCACCTCGGCCGCCGGGTTGTCCGCCAGCGGCAACGCCCGCCTGACCTCCCGGACCAGGGCGTCGCGGTCGAGGCCCTGCTTGTCGATCAGTCCGCGCACGCGCTCCCGGAGCATGCCCTGGTCGGCCGCGTTCAACGACGCCGCCGTCAGGACGACGACGGGGATCGTGCGGCCGACGGGATCAGCCTGGAGATGGTCGAGGAAGGTGAGACCGTCCATGCCCGGCATCAGCAGGTCGAGGAGGATCACGCTCGGGCGCGCCTGCGCGATGCGCTCGAGTCCCGCGGCGCCGTCCGGGGCCCAGTCGATCGTGCAGCCCTCGGTGTCCAGCAGCTGGCGGACGAGATCGACCACGTTCGGGTCGTCGTCGACTACCAGGATGCGCTCGCTGTTGGGGGCGGCGCGCCCGAGGGCGCCGATCAGCGACTCGCGCTCGAATGGCTTCACGATGTAGTCGCTGGCGCCGAGGTGGAAGCCGAGCTCCTTCTGGTCGACGATCGAGATCAGGATGACCGGGATCTCGCGCGTCAGCGGGTCGGTCTTGAGCGCGTGCAGCACCTGCCACCCGTCCGTGCCCGGCATCATGATGTCGAGGGTGATCGCGCGCGGCTGAAGCGCGCGCGCCTTGCGTAGGCCCTCCTCGGCGTTGGGGGCGCCGACCACCTCGTAGCCGGCGTCCGACAGGTTCTCCTGAAGCAGGTAGACGACGTTCGGGTCGTCATCGATCGCGAGCACGAGCCTGGACCCGGTCCGGGGCGCGGCAGCCGTCGCGGGCGCCGACGGCTTCGGGCTCGGCTGGAGTTCGAGAGCGCCCTCGACCCGCTGCGGGATGGTGAGGGTGAAGGTCGAGCCCACACCCTCCCGGCTCTCCACCGCCACGTCCCCGCCGAGCATCCGCGCCAGCCGGTGGCTGATGGCGAGGCCGAGCCCGGTGCCGCTGTGGGCGCGGCTCGCCGAGTTGTCGACCTGCTGGAACTCCTCGAAGATGACGGTCAGCGCCGCGTCCGGGATGCCGATGCCGGTATCCGAGACCGCGAGCGCGATCCGGTCCCCTACCGCGCGGGCCCGCAGCGTCACCGAGCCGGTCTCGGTGAACTTGATGGCGTTGCTGAGGAGGTTGATGAGGATCTGCTTGAGCTTTTCCTGGTCGGTGAAGACCGTCTCCGGCAGGCCCTCCACGTCCTTGACCAGCTGCACGCGCTCGCTCTTGACCAGGGGCTCGACCGTCCGGAGGCAGATGTCGACGGTGGGCTCCAGCGCAAACTGTGCCGCCTTCACCTCCATCCGCCCGGCCTCGACCTTGGCCAGGTCGAGAATGGTGTTGATGAGCGACAGCAGGTGCTCGGAACTCGTCAGGATCTTTTCGAGGTTCTCGAACTGCTTCAGCGGCAACACGTCTTTGGCCCGGCGCATCACCAGCCGCGTGAAGCCGATGATCGCGTTGAGCGGCGTGCGCAGCTCGTGGCTCATGTTGGCGAGGAAGCTGCTCTTGGCCCGGCTCGCGTTCTCCGCGGCGTCCTTGGCCTGACGCAGGTGCTCCTCCGCGCGCTTGCGCTCGATCACCCGCCCGAGCTGGGCGCCGATATTGCCCATGACCTTCAGCAGCGCCGGATCCGGCGTCCGGGTTTCACAGGCGAAGAACTCCAGCACCGCCACGACCTCGCGCCCGATCGTGACGGGGAAGGCGAAGGCGGCCCGGATCCCGTCCGCGGCCGCGGCGGGAGGGAGGCCAGGCTCCGGCTCCGCCCCGAGGACCCAGGCCGGCGCGCCGGACGCCAGGACCCGCCCCGGGAGCCCGACGCCGGCCGAGAGCGGCGTCTGCGCCGTGACGTCCCGGAACCGCGCGAAGCGTTCCGGCGCGTCGCAGTGCCAGAGGCCGGTCGGCACCAGGGTTCCGCTCCCGGCCTCGGCCAAGCAGTAGGCGTGCCCGAGGGGCCATCCGGTATGGGCCGCGACCCGATCCAGGCAGAACCGCACGGCGTCCTCGACGGTGGCGGCTTCGTTGGCCGCGGCCGCGGTGACCTGCAGCAGCTCGACGAAGGCCGTCTGCTCCCGGAGCGCGAACTCGGCCGCCTTGCGCTCGGTGATGTCGCTCCACGACTCGACGACCTCGACGGGCTCGCCGTCCGGGCCCCGGACGAGGCGCTGCTCGTCCCGGACCCAGCGATAGGTGCCGTCCTTGCGCAGGAACCGGTACTCGATGACGTTGTGGCCATTCGCCAGCAGATGCGGGAACTCCGCCAGGACCCGGTCCCGGTCCTCGGGGTGCAGCCGGTCCAGCCAGAATTCGGGGCCGGAGAGGTAATCGCTCGGCTCGTAGCCGAGGAGGTCGCGCACGTTCTCGCTGATGAAGGTCGGCGCGTTGCGGCCGCCCACCTCGAAGCTGCAGATCATCGACGGCGACGCGGTCAGGAGGTAGGTCAGCCGCCCCTGCGTCGTGAGCAGGGCCTGCTCGGTGCGCTTGATCTCGGTGACGTCGGTGTAAACCGCGACCGTCCCGCCGTCCCGGGTCCGGCGCTCGTTGATTTGTATCCAGCGTCCATCGCGCTGCTGCTGGAGGATCGGCCCGCGCGGGTCGCGGAAACGTGCGAGCCGGCTTTCGAGCCACGCGTCGCCGGTGTCGCCCTCCTCTCGCACGATGCAGCGTTCCGCGGCGGCTCGCGCGATCGCGGAGAACGCTGCCCCCGGGGCGATCACGGCATCGAGGCTGGGATGAAAGTCGCGGAAATGACCGTTGCAGAGGCTGAGGCGGCCTTCGGCATCAAACAGGGCGAAGCCGTCAGAACTGCTCTCGATCGCCTCGATCAGGCGTTGCCGCTCGCCGTCACGCGACGCCGTTTCCATGTCGAAGGCCATCATCTCGTGCCCTGCCGCCTCGAGCTTTCGACGCTGGGTTCCCGGGCCTTCCTCGGACATGAACCCGCGTCATCGATCCATGACATCGAAGCGCGATATCAAGTCACTTTGGAGTGGGGATCCGGAAATCACAATACCGAACGGTTTCTCCATGCGGACTATCGTGAGTCTGCTGTCAGTTTACTGATCTGTTTTCTGGGTTGATGGGTATGGTTCCGGATCGGCCGCCGTATCCGAGCGGTGACGGTCGCCGGTCGTGCCGCTGTAATGACGCGGTGGACGGATCGAGACGCTCGGAATGGGGGGCTCGCCCACCCATGCCTCCCGCTGCCGACGCTCGGTCAGGGGTGACGAGCGTTATGCCACGACGCGCGCGGGGCTACCGGCGTCGCCGACCTTGTGCGCCATCGGACCGGATCGCCGGCCCTAACATTCAAAGGTGCTGCACATCGATCTTCGGGCGGCGGCTCACTCGGGCAACGATCCGCGACCAGAGCCGGTGCGAGGCTTCGTGCGCACGGGCCGCACGCAGCATCACACCCAGCGACAGGCTCAGCACGCTCGCCAAGAGCAGCAGAGGCCTGGAGGGTGGCGTCTCAGCCTCGGCGTAGTCGTACCAGAGCGGGTTGTCGTCCTGCATGGCGCGGTCCCTCGGCGGCACGGCCACGCTACTTGCTGCCGCGCTGGGCGAGCACGGCCGGGACGGTGCGCAGCATGATCGCGATGTCCCGGCGCAGGCTCCAGCGGCTGGCGTAGTCCAGGTCGAGCGCCACGCGCTCGGCGTAGCTGGTGTCGGAGCGGCCCGAGACCTGCCACAGCCCGGTGACGCCCGGCGGCACGGCAAAGCAGGTCGCGAACGCCCGGCCGTAGCGGGCGACCTCGGCCTGCACGATCGGGCGCGGGCCGACCAGGCTCATCTCGCCGCGCAGCACGTTCCACAGCTGCGGCAGCTCGTCGAGCGAGGTCTTGCGCAGCACCTGGCCGATGGCGGTGATGCGCGGATCGTCGGAGAGCTTGTGCGTGGCGGCCCACTCGGCACGGGCGCTCGGGCTGGCGGCCAGGTGCGCGGCCAGCACGCCCTCGCCGTCCGTGACCATCGAGCGGAACTTCAGGCAGCCGAAGCTGCGTCCGTCCCGGCCGAGCCGCATGTGCCGGAAGATCGGCGCCTTGCGGTCGCCGGCCCAGACCAGCACGGCGATCAGCAGCATCAGCGGCAGCAGCAGGAACAGCGCGGTCGCCGCCACCCCGATGTCGAGCCCGCGCTTGGCCGCCCAATCCAGCCGAAGCCCACGCGCCACGAACGGCGTATCCGGCAGAACAGCCTCGGTCGCTTCGATCACCGGGCTTGGGACCTTCTCAACATCCACACCAAAATGCGTGATGTCGAGCTTATGCCGCAATGCAAAAACATGCTCGATCTCTTGGTAAATTGCGGTATGCGACATGGCTATGCTTCACAGTAGAGACGGAACTAATGATAAATCATCGGTAAGTTAACGAACTATTACGGCCAACATTCTGTCGGTAGTTGAGCATATTAAAAAATATTGGCGGTCGCCTCAGCAGGCTAATGCTGGTTAACGCCGCGGATCATGTCGCGAATGTGGCAGAACCAATCTGGGAGGTTAAGCTGCATTACGGATATGCATGAGACGCGCACAGTAGTCCCATAATAAAACAATTTTAAATTTTGTTTTTTGACGAAATTTCGCCTTTGCGGCGCAACAACAAGATCAATCCTGCTGTGGGATTTGAATGGGTTCGAGGTAGGAGCAGAGGCTGGAGTTCTGTGTCGGGTCACCAGTACTCGTTGAGATCCCTGCGGATTGCCTCCGACGATCAGAGATCCGGGCCGTGTGCCGGCGCTTGCGGTGTCCAGTTCCCCCGCCGCGCCGACCCTCCCGCGACTGCCCGGCCGAGGCTTCACGGGCGCCCTGTGGGGAACTGGCCCGGAGAGCGCCTGTCGTCACGAGCTTGGCCGCCGCACGCTTTGCGGTGTCGCGAACGCCTCAGGCGCACAGACGGAAGAGGCGACGCTTTAGCAAATCCTGAGATGGTCTCAGAGGGCCCCCTCCAGCAAGCGCTCCATCTGCACGTCGGCCAGGTAGTTCATCAGGCGATCGGCCGTGCCAGAGCTAGCTCCCGCAACCCAAGCTGGAACGGGCAACTGGGTTTGCGGGATGGCGGCAATAACGGACTCGGCCTTCAGCGCAGCCTCCCGCGGTGTGGCGGCGACGAGGAACCGTACCCCCTGAGGGGCTTCGATAAGGAGCGCGATGCAGGTCATGGCGTCCTCAACGGGTCGACTGCGAGAACTGTTTCGTTCTCAATCCTGTTTTCTCGTCCGTCTCGCCGAACGGCTGCAGATCCTCACCGCATGGCTCGGCCTGTTCCACCACGCGCGCGCATTCTCGGTTGGCCTGATTGGTCGAGGTCGACAGCCGGTTGTCGGCAGCCCCTGTTTTGGTCCCGCTGGCCTCGTCTTTCACAGATCTGCAGCCTCAGCGGACATACGCTTTGCGGACTTGCACCCTCTCCCCCCGAAAAGCAGGGTGGTGATGACCTTCTCTCCGGACGGGGGAGACTCGGCGGCATTCTCCCTTTGGGCCAGCCGTGGCCGGGCGGTCCATTCGGGCGAGACGATCCGCACGATTTTGGTCTCGCTGCGGAAGCCGGTGATCTGACGCTCCTCGACGGTCAGCAGCTCGAGCTTCCGGGCCTCGCAGATCGCGTTGCGCACCGTGGTCTCGGCGACGCCTACGAACGCCGCGAAGCGCCCGACTGCCAGCCGGCAATCCTTCCTACGAATCACCTCGGCGGCCACCAAAGCGAGATCCGCCTGACGTCGCGAAGGTCCTTCGCGGCGCCGGGGCGAGCGTCGCGGTGCTGGGCCGTGCGGTTCGTTTCAAGCCCAACGTCGCGGGTGGCGCGCCCGCGCCCGAGCCTGCGAGTGCGAAGCCGCCCGGCCCTGATGTCAACGATTCTCGATCCTGCAGGCGCCCTGTCCGCGCTGCTGGCCCTGAATGCCGCAGCGGCGCTGAAGCTTCAGCCGCTGGTCCAGTCGAAGCCGGATCCGCGGCACGACCACGGCATTCGACACGGCCGCCCCCCAGAAGCCGATGGGCGTCGCACCTGCGCAAAGCCAGGTGATCTCCTGGATCGAGCGGGCCGTTCTCGCCTCCATCGGCGAGCATGCGGAGGATGCCGCAGTGTCGGCCGGATCGCGCGACGGAACCGGGACCGCCACGAGCTTGCCCGCCGAACCCTGCCGATGATCGCGACGGCCATCCGGGAGAAGCTCGAGCGCGCGACCGCGGCCGCCGTGCAAGGCCGGACCCATGCCGATCCGACGGCTGGCGGCGTCCCGGACGGGCCGCTGCGCGTCCTCAAGATCCGGCTTCGGCCGGACGATCTCGGGGTCGTCACCCTGGAGGTGCAGCTCTCCAACGGCCAGTTTTTAACCCATCCGCGCGCCTCGCAGTCGGAGACCGCCACGCTGCTGCGCGAGCATACGGCGATCCATACCGACCTCCTGAGCCACGGCAGCTACCAAGCCGGGGGCATCGTCGGGCAGGCGCGTTCAGCCGAGGCATCGACCGCGTCGGACGGCTCACAATTTCACGCGTCGCCATCGTTCAACGACGGGGCCCGCGCGGGCAACGAGGGCACCAGACAGCAGCAGGACGAGCAGCGCCAAGCGGGCAACAGACGCAAAAGGGAACGGACGGATGAAGTGGTACGTCTTCGTGAGAGCGGCATTTATCTCTAGCGTTGTCACGGCAGTGGCGAATGTCTGCGAGGCCGAGATGGCGCGCGCCTCCGCCCGCTACTGCGTGCCGCTGGGCGTGCTCTACGCCGTCGGCCTGACCGAGGATCGGCAAGCGCGGCTCCCTTCAACCCTACGCCATGAGCTTCGCCGGAACCGCCTATTTCGGAACGGGGCCGCGGGACGTGATCGCTCGCTTCACGGAAGCGCGCAGCAAGGGCATCCGCCCGATCGACCTCGGCTGCATGCAGATCAACCACCTCTATCACGGCGGCAAGCTCGGCTCGGTCGAGGCCATGATCGACCGGCTCGCGAACGTCCAGTACGCCACCCAATTCCTCCAAGAGTTCAAGAAGCGAGAGGGCAGCTGGACGATGGCGGTGGCGCGCTACCATGCCGGGCCGAACAACAATGCGGCGCAGAAACAGTATATCTGCCGGGTGGTCGCCAACATGGTCGCGACCGGATTCAGGCAATGGACCCCGGCGGCGACGCAGTTCTACCGGTGATGCACCCTTCGACCGGGGGCGGCCGCGGGCACGCTCGATCACGGTGGCCGGCGCCGATCCCCTCGAGGCATGCCACGTCCCTTCCGGCTAGGCGGCGAGAGATGCAGACGAGGAACGGTTTCTTCAGTGCCAACAGCGCAGATTACCGACCACTCTATGCGGATGCTGCCTATTGGCCGCTCATACGTTGAGCAAGACGGCAAACGCCACCATCCTTCCGGGGCTGGGAGAGCATGATGAACGACGCACCAGACCCGCCCGACGGCGCGTTCGCCAGGACGCTTCTGCTGTTCGCGGTGACCATCGCGGTCATCGCGGTCTCGGCCTACATCCTGATCCGGATGGATTGAGCGCAGTCAGAGGATCTTGCAGCTTCCGTAGCTCATCTTGATCTCGCCGCGATCCTCCGGATTGAGCTGCGCCTCGACGAAGTTCAGCTTGTTTAGGTCGATCAGAAGAAAATATACGCCGTTCTGGCACTTGATCGCGTTGCGCGGGGTCCGTTCATTCAAGCGCGGCGACGCCACCTGACATTCGTAATAGTCGGACCGCCCGGCGGAGAGGACGGTCAGCAAGCCGCCGCCGGAGACCAACGAGAAGGTCCGCGCCCGGTGCGGCTGAGGCTTTGCACCCTCGGGGCCGGGGGCCGCGTCGAGCCCCACCGAGACGTCCTCCGTACAGGTCATCGGGCGGCGCAACTGAGAGGCTGCCGGTGCGATGCTCAGAATGAGGACCGCACCAGCGAGCGCTACCCTGTGGGCAATCATCGGCGGCAGATCCGTGATTCGTGGGTAGTTCTAACCGACAAGCTAAGGCGTCGCCCGTCGATGTAAATCTCGCCTCCGCGGGTCACGGAGCCAATCAACAGATTTACCGCCGCGCGCGATGTCACTTCATCTGCGATGACCGGTCAAGATGGTGCGATCGACAGCACCGCCTCGTTCTATGCCGGTCGATCCGCGTCCCTGTCGGGAGCCGCGTCCCGATGTATGGCTTGCGGCGGCTTCCGCCGGCCCGCGTGGTCGCGGGCGGCCACGCTCGCAGCGGGATGGACACGCGCTGCGAGCGGGTGGTGCCGGGGCGCAGGCTTGCGGCAAGGGGAGGGACCCGCGCCGGAAGCGCGATCCGGATCCGGCAAGGCCGTTCGGATCGTTGTGCGCAGCGCTAACGCGTCGGCGCAGCCGGGCCGGCCGCGTAGCTCGACACCGTCGGGGGCAGGGCGGCGGGCGCCGGCGTTTCCGCCTTGGCGGCGCGGGAGTTGCGCTTCTCGTAGAAGGCATTGCCGCCGGCTACGGCCACGTAGTGCATGTTCGTGTACGGGAAGTGGTGGCCGGCCGTGTGGAAATACATCGCCTTCCCGACCTTCGGGTGACGCTCGCCCGCCAGCACCGCGTCGGCGGCATCCGCCACCTTTTGGAGGTCGCGGTCCTGCATCGGCTTGGTCAGGACGCCGGGGGCGAACTGCCCGGGCTGCCCGACCACCGCACAGATGCCGCCCGGGAAGATCGCGGCCTCCATCCGGTTCATGACCACGGTGCCGACGGCCAGCAGACCGGATTCGTCGCTGCGGTTCGATTCGAAATACATGGCCCGGCCGAGGCAGTCGCGCTCGGCGTCGGTGACCACCATCGACGGCTTGCGGCCGAGGATCGATCCTGTGGTCAGGGGTGACGCGGTGTTGCACGCACCGAGGCCGCCGGCGAGCGCCAGCGCGACCAGCCCCGAAACGGTCTTGATCCTCTCGCTACCCTGCATGCATCAGCGCTCCGTCCTCCGGCCTCGGGGCAGGGCGATCGCCCTGCCCGGCGTCGCCACTCTCGATCGTTGTACGCGCCAAGCTTGTGTGCACGTTCGCGGCGAGGATGTGGCGGGCCGGCATGCGTGGATCGCCCCGAACGCCGGTCGGCCCGCGCTGGCGGACCACGGACAGCCCTGGAACGCGGCCCCTCGCGGGACGGACCGGAGCCGCAGCGGGAGCCGCAGGTCCGGGCGGAAAAGCTTCGCGATACCATTAGCGTAGCATCGCCCGGAGCCGTCCGGGATCGGAGGGACGAGTCCCCCGGTCGGCGGCCTCGTTCGGCTGGAACGAGAGCCGGCCGAGGGCCCGGTGTCATCCGATAGACACACACGCCGCCAACCGGTGCCGGGACGTTGACGGGACCCAAGCCTTGGCTCGAAGGTGGCCGGGACGGTTCCCTTCGGGGATCAAAAGGGAACGCGGTGAGGGGTCTTCCCCGAATCCGCGGCTGCCCCCGCAACTGTAAGCGGTGAGCCTTCTCGTCACCACGTCACTGGGCCGCCTCGCCCGGGAAGACGACGAGAGGGCGGCGACCCGTGAGCCAGGAGACCTGCCGTCAGTCGTGGTCACACGCGAAACGCGCTGGGCGGGGTGTCCTGGCGGGTGCCGGGACGCCCGCGCGAGCGCGGTCGGCGCGGCCTCGTTCGCGGTGACGTGCCACTGCCGTCGCCCGAGGTCCCGTGTCCCGTCCTGTGCCGCGCTTGACGCTCTCGAAACTGGCCGTGCTGACGGCCCTGGCGCTGCTGCCCCCGGCGGCCTCCGCCCGGGACGGATCCCGGCCGAGCCAGGACACCGAGGCGACGCTCGACGAGATCTCGGTCACCGCAGAGCCTTCCGGGGCCCCGCGGGGCGGTGCCGCCGCGAGTGCGGGCTATGTCAGCGGCGTGACCGGCATCGGCGGCCCGCTCCTGCCCGTGGCTTCCGCCAGCGCGGGGGTGATCACGGGCGCCCAGCTCAACAGCCGGCCGGTGACGCGTCCCGGCGAGGTGCTGGAGGCGGTGCCGGGCCTGATCGTCACCCAGCATAGCGGGGAGGGGAAGGCCAACCAGTTCTTCCTGCGCGGCTTCAACCTCGACCACGGTACCGACATCGCCCTGTTCCTGGACGGCATGCCGCTCAACATGCGCACCCACGCCCACGGGCAGGGCTATGCCGACATCAACTTCCTGATCCCCGAACTCGTCGGCGCGGTGGAGTTCCACAAGGGGCCGTACTTCGTACGCGACGGCGATTTCGCCTCCGCCGGCTCGGTGCGGATCGACTATCTCGACACCGTCCAGAAAAACCTCGCGCTCACCGCCATCGGCAGCTTCGGCTACAAGCGCGCGCTCACCATCGCCTCGACCCCGATCGGGGACGGCAACCTCCTGGTCGCGGCCGACGCACAGGTCTACGACGGTCCGTGGGTGGTCCCGGACGCCCTGCGCAAGATCAGCACCGTCGCCCGCTACAGCCAGGGCACGGCGCTCGACGGCTTCTCGGTCACGGGCATGGCCTATGCCAGCCGCTGGACCGCCACCAACCAGATCCCCGAGCGGGCCGTCGCTCAGGGGCTGATCGGCCGATACGGCACGATCAACCCCACGGATGGCGGGGATACGAGCCGCCTCTCGCTGTCCGGCCGCTTCAGCAGCACCGACGACACAGGCGTGACCCGGGCCTCGGCCTACGTGATCCGCTCGCAGCTCAACCTGTTCAACGACTTCACTTATGTCCTCAACGACCCCGTCGCGGGCGACCAGTTCCACCAGCTCGACCAGCGCATCATCGGCGGCGGCGAGGCGCTGCACATCTTCCAGGGCGCGTTGTTCGGGCGTCCGATGGAGAACGAGGTCGGCGTGCAGACCCGGACCGACAGCATCCGGGTCGGGCTGTTCAACACGACGAACCGGCAATACCGCTCGGGCGTGCTCGACGATCGGGTGCTGGAGACGAGCGGGGCCTTCTATTTCGACAACCGGGTGCGCTGGACCGACTGGCTGCGCACCAGCCTCGGCTTCCGCGCCGATTGCTATGATGCCCGCGTCGCCTCGGACACGCCGGCCAATTCGGGCCGGGCCCGCGACGGCATCGTCAATACTAAGCTCGGCCTGACCCTCGGACCGTGGTTCGACACCGAGTTCTACGTGAATTACGGCGGCGGCTTCCACTCGAACGACGTGCGCGGGGTGACTGCCACGGTCGATCCGGCAAGCCCCCTGTTCAACATCGGCCGCGCGCCGTTCCTGGTGCCCTCGACCGGCTACGAGGTCGGGCTGCGCAACCGCTCGATCGCCGGGCTGGAGACCAGCCTCGCCTTGTTCCGGCTCGACTTCGCGTCCGAAAACCTGTTCCAGGGCGACACCGGCACCACGGAGCCGAGCCGCCCGACCCGGCGCTTCGGCGTCGAGTGGACGAACCGCTACGCGCTGACGCCGTTCCTGTCGCTGGAGGGCGATCTGACGATCACCAACGCCCGGTTCTCCGATTCCGACCCAGTCGGCACCCGGGTGCCGGAGGCGCCTACCACCATCGCGTCGGCCGGCATCACCTTCGGCGCGCCGCTCGGCTGGTTCGGCTCCCTGCGGTTCCGGTATTTCGGGCCGCGCCCGCTGATCGAGGACAATTCCATCCGCTCGCGCCCGACCGCCCTGTTCAACGGCCGGGTCGGCTACGCCTTCGAGAACGGGGTCAGCGTCTCCCTCGACGTGCTGAACCTGACCAACAGCAAGTCCGACCAGATCACCTACGCCTACGTCTCGCGCCTGCCCGGGGAGCCCGCCGAGGGCCTGACCGACCGCGTGTTCCACCCGGCCGAGCCCACGGCCGTGCGCCTCACCATCGCAGGCCGGTTCTGAGCGCGGCCGATTCTGAGCGCGACCCCGGGGCCCGGAGGGGATCCGGCTCAGTGCTGGCCCTGCCCGGACGCCAGGATGGCCACGCCCACCGCGATGATCGCGATCCCCACTAGCATGGTCGGGCTGATCGCCTCGCCGTACAGCCACGCGCCGCCGAGTGCGGCGCCGATCATGCCGACCCCGGACCAGATCGCGTAGACCACCCCGATCGGCAGCATGTCCATGCTGCTCGACATCAGCCATAGGGCGGTGCCGTAGCCGACCGCCACGATCAGGGTGGGGCCCGGCTTGGTCAGGCCGTCGGCGGCCTTCAGCGCCAGGGTGGCGGTGACCTCCGCGCCGATCGCGAGCCCGAGGATCAGGAAAGAGTTCATCGCGCGGAAGACCTTTTGTGCAGGCGCGGAGCCAGTCTCAAGTGAAAATCGGTTCTTCGGATCGGCAAGGACGATCAGGGGAGGACGATCAGGTAAGGACGGTGGGTTGCAGTTTGTGCGCGGCAGCCTCCTCCCATAAGGTGCCGCCGGCGTTCGGGAGCCCTTTTCCGTCGAATCGATGAAGATTTTCGAATCCTCCGCACTAGGCACGCGCGGCTGAGCGCCGAATTCAACGTCCGACCGGGTTGGCCCTTCGTTAACGCCTCCTCATCATGGTCGCCGCCCGTGCCAAGGCCCCGATCGACGGCGCCACGACAGTGCCGATCCAGAGCGATACCGATCCACCATGACTGCGTCGCCCGCGATCCCGGAAGCTTCGGCCAGCCCCCGTCCGGGCCGCCAGCGGGGCATGCGCTGGGGCCTGATCGCCGCGGCCGGCGGCGGCGTGGCGGCGGGCTGCGCCTGGACCGCCACCGCACTGATCAACGTCCCGAATCCGGTCACGCTGGCAGCCCTGGCGGTCATCGAGCCGTCCGCGATCGGCCCCTGGTTCCCCAGCCGGGTGGTGCAGGCGCCCGAACGGGCCCGCGACCTGGCGTTCCGGCCGAGCCCGATCCTGGAGCGCGTCTCCTGGAAGGGCCGGACGGTTCCGCTCGCGACGATGCTGGCGGAGACGCACACCAACGCCTTCCTGGTGGTGCAGGACGGCGTCCTGATCCACGAATGGCAGCGGCCGGGCACAGGACCGGCGACGCTGTTCCCGTCCTGGTCGGTGGCGAAGTCGATCGTGTCGCTGCTGGTCGCCACCGCGGTGGCGGGCGGCAAGCTCGCGGAGACCGACCGGGTCTCGGCCCTGCTGCCCGAACTGCGCCACGGCGCGGTCTTCGGCCAGATCACCGTGCGCGACCTCCTCGACATGACGAGCGGGATCGCCGTGCCGGAGAACTACGACCCGCAGCATCCGCTGACCGGCACCGCCGGGATGTACCTGACGCGCGACATCACTGCCTTCGTCCGCGACAACGCCCATCTGGCGTTCAAGCCCGGCAGCCAGGGCCGCTACCGCAGCATCGACACCGAGTTGCTCGGCCTGATCCTGGCGCGGGTCGAGGGCAAGCCCCTGGCGAACCTCCTCTCCGAGCGGATCTGGAAGCCGATGGGCGCCCAGGCCGACGCGACCTGGAATCTCGACCGGGCCGGCGGGATCGAGAAGGCGTTCTGCTGCATCAACGCCACGCCCCGCGACTTCGCCCGCCTTGGGCTTCTGGTGGCCGACCAGGGCTTGGCGGGCCAGAACCGCATCATCCCGGCTCGCTGGATCGACCGGATCGAGACGCCGGCCCGCCGGGCGGTCGATGGCTGGCAGTATTCGGCCCAGTGGTGGCATGCCCCCGGGGGCGACGACAGCGACATCTCGGCGATCGGCGTCTACGGCCAGTACGTCTACGTCGACCGCGAGACTGGGACCGTGATCGTGAAGCTCAGCGACCACGGCGCCGAGCAGGATGAGGTCGACACATTGTCGGTGATGCAGGCCATCGCCCGCGATCTCGCTGCCCGCCGCACGGCCCGTTGACCCGGGCGCGCCACCCTATCGGCGGCCCGGAGGGCAGGGGGACCCGGAAGGCCCTCAGTCAGGCCTCGGTCTGACCCGAGCCTGATGCGCGCCGGCGCCAGGCGAGGTGGAACAACCGGGTCAGGGACCCGAACCGCCCGTTGCGGACGAACCGGCGGCCCACATTGGCCCAGGCGATGGAGGTCACCGGTGTGGCCGGGTCGACGAGGGCGCTGAGCGCGCGCGTGTAATCGAGCACCAGACCGGGGGTCCAGGTCATCGACCGGGCACCGTTGCGCAGCAGCGCCGCGGCCCAGAATTCCGGGCTCGTCAGCGCGTTGGCGAGGCTCCGCCAGGGATGCCCCCCGCGGCTGAACGCGCCCTCCACGGCGACATCCAGGGCGCGGGCGACCGTGGTCGAACAGTTGCGGCTGATGAAGTTGTAGGTCGTGTCGCCGCGATAGGCGTCCCAGAACGCCCGCAGCCGGAGGCCGTCGACGCCGTTGAGTGTGACCGCGACGGTGGCCTCGCACCAATCCGCGACCTCCGCGCGATGCGACGGCAGGAACCGGCCGGGGACGTCGTTCTCGGGACCGGCGCGCAGGCTCGACCGGAGGTTGGCCGGCGAGCGGTCGATCTCCACCGCGGGGTAGTGGCTGATATAGAGGTCGCCCGCCAGTTCGAGGGCGGCGTGGCCGGTGGAGTACCGCCCCGCCACGTCGACGGAGGCGACGTAGCGCCGGACCAGCCGCTGCGTGGCCGGCGTCGTGGCCTGGCCGGTCGGCGTCCAGACATAGACGGTCAAGCTGTCGGAGTTCAGGGCCGACGCCCCCTCCAGCACCGGCTCCGGGGCCGTCCGCCGGGTCCGCAGGCCCGCCAAGGCCAACCGCAGGCCGTTGATGACCAGGAACATCCCGATGCAGTAGCCCACGGTGCCGACGTACCAGGTCGGCCAAGGCTGCAGGTGGAACACGCCGAAGGCGACGCCCAGCGCGCCGAGCGCCACAGAGGTCCGCCATTCGGGGAATTTCAGCAGGTAGGCGAGGACGATCCGGATCATGCCGTCGACCAGGAAGACGGTGCCGAACAGCATCGCCAGCAGGAAGAAGCTCGAGGCCGAGGCCATCATGATCAGGATGGCCGCCAAGGCCAGGAACAGGCCCTTGAAGATCCGCAGCCGCCGGGCCGCCCCCGCGGCGATCAGGCCGGCGCCGAGCGAACCGAGGGCGTCCACCAGCAGGAGCAGGCCGAACCAGCGCTCCGGGATATGGACCGCCCCCGCGAGGGCATCGATCATCACGGCGACGCCTAGCAGGGCCAGGGCCACGCCGGCGGCCAGGATCAGGTGCGCATGGCGGCGGACCGCATCGCCCCCGACCAGCACCTGCCACAGGGGAGCCATCCGGGCGCCGCCCTCCCGGATCGGACGATCCAGATCGAGGCCGTCAGGTCGGGTTATCACGGATGAGCGATGGGACATGAAGGTCGTCTTCGAAAGCGCGCGTGCGACCCGCACCTTTCACGACTCGACTGATGACTTTGTTAAAGCATGCGCGGCCGCCGCGCTTCCAGAGATGGTATCCAGAGGGCACACACGGATTTGCCGAACCATCCGGCAAGACGAGATCCGGGATATGACGCGCGTTCCGTACGAACAAGGCACTGCTCCCAAACCTCGACCCGGCGCAGATAGGTCCGTGTGAACCAGAACCGGCGGACCGTCCGATCCGCCGAGCCCCAGATCCGACAGCTCGTAGGCGATCTGAGCGGAGGCGTTGCACCGGTCGGTCTCGAATTCGGTCGAGCTTCCGGGGGAGAACGAGAGCTGATACGGACCGAACCGGTCTGCATTCGCCAGTGGCGGCCGCCGATACCGACGCTGACGGCCGACGTCAGGTCGTACGGGAGGATACCCTCTGCGAAGTAGCCATCCTCGTTACCCTATTACGAGTTCGTGTTGATGCCGGGCCGGAGCCAGTGGCCCTCAACGTTCCAATATGTTCGAATCGGATCTTCAAAATTCCGAGACGGTCAATGACGTCCGACAATTCAGGACGGCGCGCTGGAAGACTGCGCGCGACGCGCGAAAACCGGATACCGGCGGGGGTCGATGAGGGCTATACTTCAAAAGGATACGAGCCCACGAGGCGGCCGCGCGATCGATAGGCCAAGCCGGACGGGTCCGGTCGTCCACCGGCCCGGTCGAGGCTCCGCACACGGAGAAGCCGCATGAGGGTCGCCTGCGTCGGGGAGTGCATGGTCGAGTTGTCGGAGCGGCCGGATGGGAGCCTGGTCCGCGGTTTCGGCGGCGACACGCTCAACACCGCGCTCTACCTCGCCCGCCTCGGCGTGACGGTGGATTACGTCACCGCCCTGGGAGATGACACCTGGAGCGACGCGATGGTGGAAGCCTGGGGCCGCGAGGGTATCGGCCTCGAGCGGGTCCGCCGCCTGCCGGGCCGGATGCCGGGGCTCTACATCATCCGCACTGACGACGCGGGCGAACGCAGCTTCCATTACTGGCGCGACAGCGCCGCCGCGCGGGACCTGTTCTCGGAACCGGGCGCGGCCGAGACGCGTGCCGCCCTGGAGTCCGACGACCTCGTCTACGTCTCCGGGATCAGCCTGTCGCTCTACGGCGAGGCCGGCCGCGCCGCCCTGGCCGAGACCCTGGCGACCCTGCGCGCCCGGGGCGGACGGGTCGCGTTCGATACCAATTACCGGCCCCGCGGCTGGCCGGACCGGGACGTGGCTCGGGCGGCGTTCCGCCAGGCCCTGGCGCAGGCGGACCTGATCTTCGCCTCGGTGGAGGACCTGGACTGGCTGTTCGGCGAGGCGGGGGAAGAGGAGGTGCTGCGCTACCGTGGCCGTGCCGAGATCGTGCTCAAGACCGCGGACGGCTCGGTCCCGGTCGCCCGGGTGCTGGACGGGACGTCTGACACGAACGTGCCGGCCGGCCCGGTGGACCGGGTGGTCGACACGACGGCCGCGGGCGACAGCTTCGCGGCTGGCTACCTCGCGGCACGCATTGCCGGGCTGCCCCCGGAGGCCTCCGCCGCCGAGGCGCACCGCCTAGCAGGCGCCGTGATCGGGCATCGCGGCGCGGTGATCCCCCGGGACGCGATGCCAGCACCCGCTATCCGACGTCCCCGTCCGAGCGGTAGCGGCGAGGTTGCAGCGGCAGACCCGTAGCCCGCCGCCCCGCCTCACTGCGCGGCCGACTTGGCGGTGCTGGCCGTGGCGTGTCCAGCCTCCGGCTTGGGCGCGGCAGCCGCTTTCGGCACCGTGGTCACGTCGATCGTATCGAAGCGTACGCCGTCCTCGACCTGCTTCAGCGCAACGTTGGCCTGGTAATACTGACCGTCGGCGATCAGCTTGGCGGCCTGATCGACGTCCTGGGTGGTCTTGACCAGCGGCACCACCGCCATGGTGAAATCGACATCGACGCCGGCAAGCTTGAGCCGATCGACCGCGCCGGTTCGATCTCCGGCCCGCAGCTTGTGGTTGGCTTCGTCGATCGCGGCGGACTGATCCTTGGTGCGGGCCACGAAGTCGTCGGCCAGGACCAGTTGCGCGTCGACCGGCAACCACGTGACCGATTCGGTCGCGCGCGCGGTCCCGGCCTTCGCCGGCGGCGTGTCCTTGGCGCCCGCTTGCCCCATCGCGGCGTCGCCCGCCGGGGCACCCCCTGCCATCGTGGCCGCCGTGCGCATGCCGGACGGCGGCTTGAGGTCGGCTTCGGCCTTCGTGAAGGCGGTGGAATCGGTCTTGGACTTCTCCAGTGCGGATTGGGCGTGGCTGACGAACATCCGCGCTTGCTCGGGCTTCGCCTCGTAGATCGCGAGCCGCGCCAGGTGGACGTCGCGATAGGCGTCGATGCCGTCGGTCGACAGCTTGCCGGCCTCCGCGGCGGCCTGCTTCTGCAGCGCGCCGGTCACGTGCGGTGCCGTGCGGTCCGGCTGCGCAGCTTGGTCGGCGGCCGCGGCCGCGCCGGCGAGCAAGGTCGATGCGGCCAGGGCAGCCGCCAGCGTCTTCAGTCTGGTCATGTCAGGATTCCGGTCTGGCCCGGTGGGCGTCGGCGGCCGGCGTCGGTCGTCTTCAGCGCGCCGTCGGGACTGCCGGAACAACCGCCTGCCGGGGGCGGCCGTTGCGTGAAATTTCGGTCATGGCTCGGCCACCGGACGGTCAGGCGGCGAGGCCGCACGCGGCTATCGCCCTTGAGGCGGACAAGCGCAGCCGCTACCTGTGCCTTCGGGGGACCGATCGCCCCCAGGCAGGATCGCCGCAGGTCGAGCGGCCGAGAGGGCACCCGTGGCGCCGAGTTCCCCGCCGATTCAGGCTCCCGAGCCCGACGCATCCGCGCCCGGCCCCGCCACCCCGAAGACGCGCGTCAGCGCGCGGGGGCGGCTGCGCACCTATTTCCTCACCGGCATCATCGTGGCCGGACCGCTGGCGATCACCGCCTACATCACGTGGTGGTTCATCGCGCTGATCGATTCCTTCGTGAAGCCGCTGGTGCCGGCGAACTACCTGCCGGACCATTACCTGCCGTTCTCGATCCCCGGCCTCGGCCTTGTCATCGCGTTCCTGGCGGTGACGCTGCTGGGCTTCCTCACGGCGAACCTAGTCGGTCGCTCGGTGATCGAGTTCGGCGAGGTGCTGCTGGCCCGCACCCCGGTGATCTCCGGCCTGTACAAGGGCCTGCGCCAGATCTTCGAGACCCTGTTCTCGGCCAACGGCACCTCGTTCCGCACGGTCGGCTTGGTCGAGTTCCCGGTGAAGGGCACGTGGTCGGTGGTGTTCCTGTCGGCTCCGGCCTCCCCGGAGGTCGAGGGCGCGCTGCAGGCCCGGAACGCCGCCGGCGCCGACGAGATGGTCGGGGTGTTCCTGCCCTGCGCGCCCAACCCGACCACGGGCTTCTTCTTCTACCTGCCGCGCTCGGCGGTGGTGGAACTGCATATCAGTGTCGACGACGCGGCCAAGCTGGTGATGTCGGCGGGCGTGATCCAGCCGGAGGACCCGCAGGGACGGCTTCATGCCATGGCGGCGTCCCTGCGGACGGCGCAGCAGGCAGGCGACCCGGCGGCCCACCGGGAGCCGCAGGACGCGTGAGGCCCAACCGAAAGGGCCGCCCCGCACGCGCGGGCCGGCCCTGAAATCCGTCGCTCATTCTGAGATCGTGTGACTCAGCGCTGCAGCGAAGCCGTCTGCGGCGCGATGGTCGGCGGCGTGGCCTGGGCGACCGTGACGGCGCTGCGGGTCGGAGTCGGGGCCCAACCGGTGGCGCACTGCATGGTCAGGGCCAAGCCCAGCGCGATGCAGATCCCGTTGGCAGCGAGCCAGAACGGACGCGCGGCCCGCCGCACGGCAGCCTGCAGATCCTCCGACGTCTTCGTCACCGCTGCGACGGCACCGTCCGAGATCGGCAACAACCAGGGCTCGGTCGGCAAGGCTTGGATACCGGCCATCTCGTGGGAGCCCGGCAGGTTTTGGAACAGTCCGTTCGACATGTCCGTCCTCCAGATTCGTCCGTGATGTCCCGGCTTACCGGGCCATTCGTTCATCTACAGTTAAGGGACGATTGTGGCTGATGCAAGGTCAAGGCGCATGTCTACGCGATCTCCCGCCGCCGTGAGGCCGGCCCCGGCCCGCCCGCAGCTCAGCACAAGTCCTTCTGAAACAGAGATTTTCTCCGCATTACGTGCTCCGCGTGCATCAGCAGGCGGTTTCGTGCGGTTTGTTCCCGGGCGTGCAGGGCCAAGGTGGCGTTTTCCTGAACGGCGGGCTTTCCTGAACGCGCCGTTCAGGAAAGCCACGTCCCACCCGGGCCGTTCAGCCGGCCCCGATCAATCGGATCGCGGCATCGCGCTCGAACAGGTAGAGCAGCACCCGCAGCGCCTGGCCGCGCGGGCTCCTCAGGCCGGGATCGCGCTCGACGATCATCCGGGCGTCGTCCCGGGCAGCCACGAGCAGGTCGCCGTCGCTCTCGAGCCGGGCCAGCCGGAACGCGGCGAGGCCCGACTGGCGGGTGCCGAGCACCTCGCCTTCGCCGCGCAGCTTCAGGTCGGCCTCGGCGATGCGGAAGCCGTCCTCGCTGTCGCGCATCATCTCGAGCCGGGCCCGCGCCACCTGCCCAAGCGGCCCGCGGTAGAGCAGCAGGCAGGACGACGCCTTGGAGCCGCGCCCGACCCGGCCCCGGAGCTGGTGCAGCTGTGCCAGGCCGAACCGTTCGGCATGCTCGATCACCATGATGGTCGCCTCGGGCACGTCGACCCCGACCTCCACCACCGTGGTCGAGACCAGGACCTTGGTGTCCCCAGCGGCGAACCGGGCCATGCCGGCGTCCTTCTCGGGCCCAGGCATCTTGCCGTGGATCAGCCCGACCGCGTCGCCGAAATGCTGTTTCAGGTCGTCGAAGCGCTCGGCCGCGGCGGCGAGGTCGATGAACTCGGATTCCTCCACGAGCGGGCAGATCCAGTAGACCCGCTCCCCCGTGGCGATCGCCCGGGCGAGCCCCGCCACGACCTCGTCGATCCGCTCGGTCGGCAGGGTGATGGTGCGGATCGGCTGGCGGCCGGCGGGCTTCTCGTCGAGGACCGAGACGTCCATGTCGCCGAAGAAGGTCAGCGCCAGCGTGCGCGGGATCGGCGTCGCGGTCATGACCAGGAAGTCCACCGCCTCGCCCTTGGCGCCGAGCGCCAGGCGCTGGTGCACGCCGAACCGGTGCTGTTCATCCACGACGGCGAGACCGAGGTCCCGGAACGTCACCGCCTCCTGGAACAGCGCGTGGGTGCCGACCAGGATGTCGATCTCGCCCGCCGCGAGGGCGGCGAGCGTGCTCTTGCGCTCGGCGGCCCGGTCGCGGCCGGTCATCAGGCGCAGCCGTAGGGAGCCGGCCAGCGGCTGGAGCCGGTCGAAATGCTGCCGGGCCAGGATCTCCGTGGGCGCCATCAGGGCGGCCTGCCGCCCGGCCTCCACGGCCGACGCCATGGCCAGCAGGGCCACCGCGGTCTTGCCCGAGCCGACATCGCCCTGGAGCAGGCGCAGCATCCGGCGCGGGGCGGCGAGATCCTCGCGGATCTCCACCACCGCCCGGGCCTGGGCGCCGGTGAGCGCGAAGGGCAGGGCGGCCCGGATGCGCCCGCTCAGCGCCCCGTCGCCGGCGTTGACCCGGCCGGCCTTGCGCCGCTGGCGGGCCCGCATCAGGGCGAGCGCCAGCTGCGAGGCGAGCAATTCGTCGTAGGACAGCCGCCGCCGTGCGGGGGTGGCCGGCGGCGGCTGGAGCGGATCCTCGGCCTTCGGCAGCGGCTCGTCGGGGCGGTGCTCCACGCGGAGCGCATCCGCGAAGGCGGGCAGGCGGTTCTTCTCCAGCCAGGCCGGATCCTGCCATTCGGGCAGCGTCGGCAGGCGATCGAGGGCCGCCACCGCGAGCTTGTTGATCGCCCGGGAGGTCAGCCCCTCCGTGGCGCCGTAGATCGGCTCGACGGCGGGCAGCTCGGCCAAGCCCGCCTCGTCCACGATGCGGGACGGGTGGACCATCTGGCGGGTGCCGTCCCACAGGTCGATCCGGCCGGTGATGTAGCGATGCGCACCCAGCGGCAGCATCTTCTCCACCCGGGCGCGGGGCATGCCGAAGAACACCAGGGAGATGTCGCCGGTGGAATCCTCCACCAGCACCCGGTGCGGGCGCTTGCCCGATCCGATCTGGGCCGGACGGTGGGCCACCACGGTGACCCCGACGGTCACCGGCTCGCCCACGGGCGCCTCGCTGACCGAGCCCATCAGCCGGCGCGGGACGCCGCCCTGGGGCAGGTGGAACAGCAGGTCCACGATCCGGGCCTCCCGCTCAGGCGTGCCGAGCAGCTTCTCGATCAGCGGCGCCATCTTGGGACCGACGCCCGGCAGGGCGCGGGCCGGGGCGAACAGGGGATCGAGGATGCTCGGACGCAGCAGCGGCGCGCGGACGCCCTCCGGCGCCTCCGCGGCGTCGGGGTCGTTCACGGCCGCATCCCGGGGGGCGGCGTCCTGAGGCGCGCGTGCATCTGTCATGGTGGCTCGGCGGACATCGTGCCGGAGCCGCCTTATCATCCGGTGCATGCCGGCGCGCCAGTGCGGCGCAAGGCACGGGCGCACGGGCGCATGGCACCTGGGCTCACGGCACACGCGTTCGCGACACGGAGGCGACCCACTCGCATGGCGACGGATTTTCTGCCGGGCTTCGACCGGCACCGGATCGAGACCGCACCCGGCGTGACGATCCACGCGCGCTCGGCCGGCTCGGGGCCGCCGGTGCTGCTGCTGCACGGCCACCCGCAGACGCTGTCGACCTGGCTGCACGTCGCCCCGCGCCTGGCCGAGCGCCGCACCATCGTGGCGATGGACCTGCGTGGCTACGGCGATTCGGACAAGCCCCCGGGCGGCGAGCGCCACGCCGCCTACGCCAAGCGCGCCATGGCGGCGGACGCAGTGGCGGTGATGCGGGCGCTCGGCCACGACCGGTTCGCTGTGGTCGGCCACGACCGCGGCGGCCGTGTCGCCCACCGCTTGGCCCTGGACCATCCGGAGCGGGTCGAGCGCCTGGCCCTGTTCGACATCGCCCCCACGGCGACGATGTACGCCCGCACCGACAAGGCCTTCGCGACGCGCTATTTCTGGTGGTTCTTCTTCATCCAGCCGCATCCGCTTCCCGAAACCCTGATCGGCGCGGACCCGGAATACTTCCTGCGCCACCACGTCGAGGGCCAGTCCAAGACCTCCGGCTCGACCCCGCCGGACCTCTTTTCGGAATACCTGCGCTGCTACAGTGACCCGGCCTGCCGCCACGCGATCTGCGAGGATTACCGGGCGGCGGCAGGCATCGACCTGGAGCACGACGCGGCCGATTCGGAGGCGCGGATCACGGCGCCGCTGCTCGCCCTCTGGGGGGCGCGGGGCGTGGTCGGCCAGACCTACGACGTGCTGGAGACCTGGCGCGAGAAGGCCACAGCCGTCTCGGGCCGGGCGCTCGATTGCGGGCATACCCTGCAGGAGGAGCGGCCCGAGGAGGTGTTCTCGGAGCTGTCGGCGTTCCTCGGGTGAAACGGCGCGCTCGGACGAAGCGAAGACGCAGCGCTCAGGACACCGGCACGCTCTGCACGCTCAGTTCGCAACCGAGCGCCCGGTAGGCAGCGTCGAACTGTGCCGTTCGGGTCTGATGATCGAGCCGGAACAGCCGGTCGACGCTCTCCCGGTTCCAGCCGAGCTGGCGCTGCAGCTCGGCGCGCGTGATGCCTTTGCTCCGCAGCATCCGGTACAGCATCACCTTGAGGTCGGTCTGCAATGGCAGCTTGACCCAAGCCCTGATGATGCGTCCATCCCAGGTGTCGGGAGCCTCGTCGGCCTCCACTCGCGCCGGTGCGGGTATGTCCACACCGCGCGCGATGCGCGCCGCCAGGGCTTCCTCAAGGGCACCTAAGCCGTTCATCGGAAGGGCGGCCGGATCCTCGACATACGTGGTGATCTCGGGAAAGGCCGCACAGGTGGCGAGATACGTCCCGTTGTCGTCGGGTTCGAGATCGAAGATGTAGCCAGTCACTTGAGATCCAACGGCTTAAGGATGCGGTTGACGAGCCCCGTGCCGAGCTCCTTCCGGCCGCCATGCATCGGGATCTGCGACACCCGATCGCCACGCCGGACCGTGAGATGGCCCGAGCCGCCCGTGTGGTTCTCGAACGTGCATCCCTTCGCGGCGAGGAGCCTGCGGAGTTCGCTCGCGTTCGTGCGGATATCGGACGTCCGACAGGTTCGTGGAAGTCCACAGAAATGTAGACCCCCGGCCTCACGTCAACGTTGTTCTGCGAACGGAGACTCACCGGGCAGGCCAATCGCTCGGTGGGCTGCGGCGCCGTGGCGGCGCCGGCCGGGATTGGCAGGGTGACTGCAAGACTCAGATAGGATCTGTCCCATAGGGACGAATCGGCCGAGACCGCCGATGCGACCCGGATCATGGGCGCAGGCGGTTCAAAGGATCGCGTCGGGCAGCATGTCAGAAGTGGCGAATATACCTTTCGACGTCGCCGTGGTGGGCGCGGGAGCCGCGGGGCTCGCCGCCGCGCTGGCGAGCGCCCAGGCCGGCATCCGGACCGCCCTGGTCGGCCGGCACGCCCCCGTGGCGGACGGGCGCACCGTGGCGCTGCTGGACGGGTCGGTGCGCTTCCTGGAGGCGCTGGGCGCCTGGGAGGCGGTGGCGCCGCAGGCCAGCCCGCTCTGCACCCTGCAGATCATCGACGACACCGGCAGCCTGTTCCGGCCGCCGCCGGTGCGCTTCCAGGCCGCCGAGATCGGGCTGGACGCCTTCGGGTGGAACGTCGAGAGCGCCCGCCTGGTCGAGAGCCTGCGCATCCGGGCCCGCGCCCAAGAGAATCTCACCCTGGTCGAGGCGGATGCGGCCGGCGCCGCCCCCGGCGAGGCGGTCTCGCGCCTGACCCTGGCGGATGGCGGCACGGTCGCGGCGCGTCTGGTGGTGGGTGCCGACGGGGCGCGCTCCCCGCTCCGGGCCGCCAGCGGCGTGCGCGTGCGCGACTGGACCTATCCGCAGAGCGCCATCACCACGATCCTGGCGCATGACCGCCCGCACCGGGACGTTTCCACCGAGTTCCACACCCGCTCCGGCCCGTTCACCCTGGTGCCGCTGCCGGGCGGCCACCGGTCGAGCCTCGTCTGGGTCACCGCGGAGAGCGCCGCGCGGCGCCTCGCGGCCCTGGACGACGCCGCCCTCGGCCAGGCGGTGGAGCGCCAGGCCCGGGCGATGCTCGGCGCGATGCGGATCGACGGCCCCCGGGGCCTCGTGCCGATGCGCGGCCTGTCCGTGTCGAGCCCGGTGGCGCAGCGGCTGGCGCTCGTCGGCGAGGCAGCCCACGTCTTCCCGCCGATCGGCGCACAGGGGCTGAACCTCGGCCTGCGCGACGCGGCCGCCCTGCGCGACCTGCTGGTCGCCGCCTCCCGGGACGGCCGCGACCCCGGCGGCCGGCCGGTACTCGACGGCTACGCCCGGAGCCGCCGCCTCGACGCGGCGGCCCGCACGGCCGCGGTCGACCTCCTGAACCGAAGCCTGCTCACCGACCTCGTTCCGGTCGACGCGCTGCGGGGCCTGGGACTGCTGGCGATGTCGCATCTCGGTCCGCTCCGGCGGATCGTAATGCGCGAGGGCGTGCTGCCGCGGCTCGGCGCGCCGGAACTGATGCGCGGCGCGCGCTGAGCGCGCTTCCAATCGCCGCCGATGACGCGCCGTGGGCCCTTGGCCGAATCGGACACGATCGTCCGGGCAGATCGTCCAAGGCCGTCATGGCGCGCAGCGCAGCGACCCAGTGCTGCGCTGCACTCCGGGACGGCGCGCGACCTAAGGTTGCCTCGCGGCACCCGCTAGGGCGGCGGAGCTTTGAACGAAAACTTATCGCTTAGAGGTCGGGCTGGGCGGCCACGTAGGCGCCGAGACGGGTGGCGAGGTCGACCGGGCCGCCGGCCCGGCCCTCGGCCGCGTCGCCGATCAGGAGGACCGGGATGCCGCGGTCCCGCAGTTGCGCGCGCAGGCGTGCGGCGCGGCGGGCGTAGGCCGGGTCCCGACGGGTCGGGGCCTGGAGCAGCACCGCCGCGGGGCGGGCGATCACGGCCAGGACATCGTCTGCCGCCTCCATCGAGGCGGTGACGCTCGCGTAGCCGAGGTTGGCCAGCTCGCCCGAAAGGGACCGGTCCACGGCGCGAACACCGTCATCGACCACGAGCACTTGTTGCAGCGCACCCATAGGCTTGAGCGGTACCTCATGAAGCGTGGCTTGGGAAGATAGCCAGAACCACAATCCGAAGCGAAACCCGCGAAGAAGCGGATCGGATCCGTCCGGTTGTGTGCGCGTGCGAGATTATCCGTCGTGCCTGAGCGCTGGATGAACCGAATGCCGTCCGCCGGTCAGGCGGTCTCGACACCGGTCACGGTCCCGCCGGCCGAGACCGGCCGGTAGCCCGAGTTCCGCCAATCCTGGGGGTCCAGGTCGGGAACGCCGCCACGGGGGAGGGGCGCCGCCGCGCAGGCCAAGCCGCGATAAACCAGGCCCCGATAAACCGGGCCGCGATCGAGGAATGCGAGATCGAGGAGCGCTCGGGGCAGGGGCGCCCGCTCCGGATGGGCCAGTGTCGCGGCGAGGTCGCGGCCGCCCGGTCGCGTGAGGACTACGTCTTCGTCGAACACCAGCGAATCGAGGCGGCGCGGGCCGGCCGATTCGGCGACGGGGCCCGGGATCAGGTGCGTGGGCGCCCGGTGGACCACGTGGAGGGCCCGCACGGTCCAGGGCAGGGGCAGGGCGGCGAGCGCCGCCTCGATCAGGGACGGGACCACGAGGCGCGTCGGCACCGGCCGCATCAGGCCGGCCCGGAACCCCGCCTCGTCGAAGGGAATCACGGTCTCGAGGCTGGCCCCGGCCGCCAGCGCCGCGCCGAGGCCGGTGACCAGTCCGCGCAGGTCGTGGGCCGGCAGGAGCGTCAGGATCCGCTCGTCCGCCGTCACCGGCAGCACGTCGAGGTGGACGTCGATCGCCGCGGCGAGCGCTGCCGCGCTGCGGTAGACCGGCCGGGTCGGGTCGGCCGCCGCGAAGATCACGAGGCCGCGGCTCGCGACCGGCTCGACGACCCCGCGCTCCAGAGCCATCGCGTCGAGGCTGATCACGCCGTCCGGGACGCCCGGCCCGAAGGCGGCGAGGTAGCGCAGGCCGAAATGGCCCATGGCCGCCTGGGCGAGGTCCTCGGCCGGACGGCGCGCACCGCGGCGGCCCTCCGTCAGCACCGCGACCAGGCCGGCGGACGCGATCCCGGCCGAGAGCTGCCCGGCATCCCAGAGGGCGGGCATCGGGCAGGGCAGGTGGCCGGCCGCCTCGACGGCCAGGTGGGCGAGGGCCGATTCGGCGCCGCCGGAGAACCACAGGCCGACCCGGCTGCCCGCGGGCAGCCGCCAGGCGCCGATCCCGCGCGCGAGCCGGCCGACGATCTCCGCCGCCGCCGCGTAGGTCCAGGTGATCGGCGGGCGCCCGCACCACGCCGCCCGGTCCCCCGAATCACGCAGGGCCGTGCGCTGCGGGCCGGACCGAGCCGCCGCGAACAGGCTGGCGGACAGCCCGCCGGACCGCGCGGACGCGTCCGGCGCGGCGTCGGCCGTCCTCTCCGCCACCGCGAACGCGCTCAATCCGACCCCCGCTCAAACCGCAGATCCATCCGCATGGTCGGCCGGCCATGGTTAACCCGCGCCTAAGATGCGCTCACTTGAAATCGGCTCGCTTGGGCGAGGCTGTCGCCAGCCCTTGGGCGAGGCTGTCGCCGCGCCACACGTCCGGATCACGGTGGCGCGTGGGGGCCGTGCACGCGGGCGCGGCCAACGTCGCGCTTGCGGCCGGGGAGGCAGGAGCCTATCGGAGGCCGCTGCGGCACGACGCGCTCCGAGGGCGCTCGATGCCGTGGTGTCATGCCTTCGCCTCATTCGGAGGGGACAGGCAGGCCGCCCGGTCGCTGGGGCGGGCGATGCGCGCATGAGGCGCCCATCCTCGCCCGATGGTCGGACCGATTCATCCGGAGCCCCGGGAGGCACGCCACGGCGGTGCGTGCCCGGGCGGTCCGGCGGACCAGCCCGTCAGGCCGGCTCCGCATTCCGCAAGCCACACCACGTTTCTTCAAAGGGGTCAGAGCCGATGTCCTTCACCCGCCCCGCGACGCTGGCACGCGCCGCCCTCCTCGGCCTTGCGGGCCTCGGCCTCGCGGCCGCCCCGGCGCTGTCCCAGGCGAAGAAGCCCGCGGCCCCCGCGC